>LFRY01000050.1 GCA_001512995.1 Acholeplasmatales bacterium DTU067 | reverse complement strand
GGCATGGAAGTGGAAGTGAAAAAGGTTGAGGACGAAGCGGTAATCGACTTGTCCGGAAACTACTATCACCGCATGACTGAAGGCGACAAAACCGTCTTCTACTTCTTCAGTAACACCGAGATCACTTTCCCCAACGCCGAATTCACGATACTTTCCGGCTCTCAATATGTTTCGGTGGTAAACAAGAACACCCTGGTTTTGGGAGACCAGTACACAACCCCAAACAGTCCTGTCGAGTTTACATTCACCGCGTCAGCCGGCGGAACCGTCTACACCGGAAGAATTTATCCCTACATTTCGCAGTTTGATCTTGGGCCAAACCTGACCAGTTATTTGAACACTGTGAATAACATTGAAGATACCCTCTATTACAACAAAGACGTCGAGCCCTACTACGTGGGCAAGGCTTTGTCCGGCGATGCTGATGTTTTAGGAAACCAGAACGCCTTCCATTTTGAATTGTTGGTTAAGACCGCGGGCGGGAAGAACGTCGAACTGCTCGCAAGCCAACTCGATTTCAAGGCCTATGAAGTGCTCGGCGAAAATGAAGAAAAGGTGGTTACCATCAGCGAAACCACTTCGGGCGATTGGGAGATCTACCGTTCCGGAGAAGAATTCTATTTCCGTGAAAGCGGGAAAACCTACAGAATAGTTATCGAAATCAAAGATGCCTATGTGCCGAAGGCTTTGAAGCCGGATCCTGAGGATCCGAGCAAACCGGCGCTGATCAAACCGAAGTCGTTTACGGTCACGGTTAACGACGGCGTCAATGTCTTCACGAACGAACAACTGCAGATTGCTTTTGGCGATACGACCGTCAAAGCGATAAACATCCACAGCAACATCGAAGCGAAATTAAGGGATGAGCAAACCTACAGAGTTGGGCAAGAGGTATATCCGTACAATTTCTATGCCTCGCAAATCGTCAAAACCCTGCATCCTAAAGGAGAGGCCAATATGGTGGGGAATGTTTACCAGAGGATTTCTCCGGCGGACAGCGAAAATCCCGACAATGTTGTCATTAACGGGAACTACTTCACGATTGACGGAAGCAAACTTCCCTACACGAATTACGGGCCTGAGGGTCTGCAAGCATCTCTCGGTGATGGAACAACACTGACACAACCCGGAGCGCTTAATACCATTCCCGGATATAATATCAGGAATGTGCAGATTGCGATTTTCAACCACATTGCTCTTGACGAGGTTAATCCAGCCAAGGTTAATTACGGCGGAGTTCTTTACAAGAACCTGACTGTCATCGGGAACACCCATACCCCGCACATCAATTATTCCGAAGGCACGGACAAAATTGAAGAAGCGCTGGCGATCATGAGCAGGAACTCGGGCGGATACGTAGCGATAGCTAACAATTACAATCTAACGCTCGCGGTTGACAATGTCGTCATCGGTTCCAGCACGATTGCCGTCTGGTCGAATACCGAAACTGAAGTCATCGTCAACAACGCTCACCTCTACAACAACTGGGCCAATACGGTCTACGGTTATGACGTCAGTTCCCTTTACATCGCGAACGCGGTTCTTGAAGAAAGCGGCGGTTCGGCCATCCATTTGGAAGACACCAATTATTCGAGCGATTATGCGCAAACGGTGATAATTGATACCGCAACCGTCGAGGTCAACAACTGGGTTTCCGGCGAAGAACCGTGGTTCAAGGCCTACAGCATGGAACTTGCCGCGATGAAGATGAAAGCGCAAATCAATTCCGGAGTCAGGGACGCTTTTGAAGCGAGCATCCTCAGGAACATCACCGATGTCAGCAGCGGCCTGATGTCGCGAAAGATGAATTTCGTATTGTTGGTATTGCCGAAGGGGCGGCAAGTCACTCCCAACGATGATGATAAAAATCTTCCCGAAGATAAACAAACGGAACCGGGTTACTCCGACATCACGCTCTACATGCTGCAGTCGCAAAACCCACTAGCCACCTATGGCTATGGGGAGACCTGGCCCTATGATGAAAGCAAATATGTTGTGCCAATCAGCGAAGCATTCTTTGAAGGGTTTGCACTCGCAAGCGGCCAGACCTACGGGGCTGCCGCGGCTCCGTTCGGAGAAATAACTCCCCTCACTTTGGGTGAAGGAATTTCCGATGTCGGACCCTCCGTGTTAACGAATTTCCTGGCGGTGCAGGTGGGCATCAATGCCCTCGGGTACGGAAGTGGGATAGCCGTGGTCGGCTTGGATAATCCCCTGTCCCCGCAGCAATGAAATAAAAGGAGATGAGAGCCATCTCCTTTTTCTTGGCTTGTTTTTCAAAATGTGGTATAATGAGCAAGAAAAGCGAGGTAGATTCTATGAAGGTATTGATAGCTGGCGGAGCCGGTTATATCGGCAGCCATTGCGTGAAAATCATGAGCGAAAAGGGTTATGATGTGGTCGTCCTTGACAATCTGTCCACGGGTCACAGGGCGGCCGTGAAGGAGAAACTCTATGTCGGGGACATCCGCGACCGGGCATTTTTGGATGATCTTTTTGCCAGGGAAAAGGTGGATGCGGTCATCCATTTCTGCGCCAAATCCCTGGTCGGGTTTTCGATGAAAGAACCCCTCGACTACTTCCACAACAACGTCTACGGAACCTTGGTACTTTTGCAGGCGATGGAGAAAGCGGGCGTGAAAAAAATTGTCTTTTCTTCCAGCGCCGCCGTATACGGGGATCACGAGAAGATGCCGATTACGGAGGATTATCCGACCAATCCGACGAGCACTTACGGCGAAACGAAGCTGATGATGGAGAAAATGATGAAATGGGCGGAAATCGCCCATGGTTTCAAGTACGCAAGCCTTCGTTATTTCAATGTCGCGGGGGCCGATCCCGACGGTACAATCGGCGAGGACCATAGGCCGGAAACGCATCTGATCCCGATCGTGCTCCAAGCCGCGCTCGGGAAGCGGGAGTTTGTGGAAGTGTATGGGAATGATTATCCAACTCCGGACGGAACCTGCATCCGCGATTACATCCATGTCGTGGACCTAATCGATGCCCATATCCGCGCCCTCGAATACCTCATGGAGGGCGGAGAAAGCGAAATCTTCAATTTGGGGAGCCAGGACGGCTATTCCGTCTTGGAAATCATTGAAGCCGCCCGCGAGGTCACGGGCATTGACATCAAACAAAGGATTGCTCCCCGGCGTCCCGGGGATCCGGCGAAACTGGTCGCTTCGAGCGAAAAAATCGAACGCGTCCTCGGCTGGAAGCCGCTTTTCGGAATCAAAGAAATCATCAGGGACGCCTGGCGTTTCCACAAAACCCATCCTAATGGATTCGACTCCTGACAAAGTCAGGAGTTTTTTCTTTCCGATAGCTTCCGGAAACATTCAAAAATGGTTTTTGTTTCGCGGGAATCGGGAAGGAGTTCCGGATGCCATTGGATGCCGATGATGGGGAGACTCCGATGGACGAAGGCTTCAATGGTGCCGTCGAGGTGCCTGGCGACTGCGATGAGCCCCGGAGCAAGCTCTTTCACCGCCTGATGATGGAAACTGTTCACTGCAATCGCTTGATCGAACGCAAGCAAATGATTGGGGAAGGTTTCGAGTTTGTGTCCTGAGATGATGTGTTTATGGGAGCAGCCGATGTCCTGGTGCAGGGTCCCGCCCATGAAAACATTGATTGCCTGCATGCCCCGGCAGATGCCGAGGAGGGGAAGCTTTTTTTGGAGCGCGTGGCAGACGATGGTTTCATCGAGTTGGTCGTCTTCCGGTTCGATGTTTTTCGAACCCTTGTTTTCCTCGTTGAAATGAACGGGGTCAACGTCCCCTCCTCCCGGAAGAAGAACACCTGCGCACATGTCAAGAAGATGCTCGCAGCCGAAAGCTAGGGGCAGGGGCTTGAGGTTATGGTCCTTTAAGATTTTTAAATAAGCCCGATTAAGGCATGCTTTCGGTTTTTCCGAATTCAAAACTCTCATCGGGATGCCGATCAGCATCAATATCACCCATTGACAATTTATGTGCCGGCGGACGGTTTATGCTAATGCTTTTAAAAGAGTGGTTCCTGTGGTATAATAAAATTGAGGTGGATGATGGATACCCTAAAGGAACTTTTCAAAATCGGGAACGGGCCTTCGAGTTCCCATACGATGGGACCGAAAAAAGCGGCAACCATGTTTTTGGAAGAACATCCCGAAGCCGACAGATTCGTCGTTGAGCTCTACGGCTCCCTGGCTCTGACCGGCAAGGGGCATCTGACTGATTGGATCATCAAACAGGTTTTGGGAGAAGAGCGGACGGAGGTGCTTTTCCGTCCCGAGGTGACGCATGCTTACCATCCCAATGCCATGAAGTTTTTCGCCTATCAAAATGACGAACTCCTCTCCGAAAAACTGATATTTTCAGTGGGCGGGGGGACGCTGAAGGAATTGAACGAAAGCCTCGATGTCGGAGCCAATTATTATAAATACAACACGATGCGGGAAATCCTGGAATATACGGAAGAAAAGGGGATTTCTTTGCTTGACTATGTGTTGGAATCGGAACCCCAGGACATCGTGGATTATGCCCTGACTATGGTTGAGGCGATGTTTGCCGCGGTGGAAAGGGGGCTTGTTACGGAAGGGGTGCTCCCGGGGAAATTGCGTCTTAAGCGCAGGGCACCCGGTTTCTATAAAATATATCTTGAAAACAAAAACCCTAACAGCCTTGTCTTCGCCGCAGCCTTGGCGGTTTCGGAGGAGAACGCGTCCGGAAACGAAATCGTGACCGCTCCGACCTGCGGGTCGAGCGGAGTCCTGCCGGCGGTGCTCTACACTTTTCATAAGCATTACCAAATGGGAATAAAACGCCTGGCGAGAGCGCTCCTCGTCGGCGGCTTGATCGGCAATCTCGTTAAGCACAACGCTTCCATTTCCGGCGCTGAGGTCGGCTGTCAGGGCGAAATCGGCACGGCCTGTGCGATGGCTGCCGCCGCGAGCGCCTATCTGAAGGGCGGAAGCAACCGCCAGATTGAATACGCGGCGGAAATAGCTCTCGAGCACCATCTGGGGATGACCTGCGATCCGGTCATGGGCTATGTCCAAATCCCCTGCATCGAAAGGAACGCCCTCTCCGCCCAGAGAGCTCTGGATTCCTGCGAATTTGCCCTGCACACGGGCGGGGAACATTTCATTGATTTGGATGCCTGCATCCTTACCCTGAAAGAGACGGGGAAGGATCTCTCTCCCCATTATCGGGAAACTTCGCTCGGGGGGCTTGCGAAAGCGGTCAACAAAAAAGCATCGTCGCAGTGACGATGCCTTATTTCATTTCCGGTTTTTTACATCTTTCCCTGATGATGTTTTCGATTCTTTCGGCGAGGGGCTCGGGGACGAATTCTTTGATGTCCTTTCCGAACATCACCAGTTCTTTGATTCCGGAAGAGGAGAGGAAGAGGTTGTTTGTGGAAGGGAAGAGGACGAAGGTGTCGATGCTTCTGTCAATCGAATAATTGAACTGAAACAGGGTGATTTCGTTCTGGTAATCGAGGACGTTTCTGACGCCCCTGATGATGACGGAAGCATTCTTTTCCTTCGCGAATTCGAGCACCAATCCCTGATACGCTTCCACAATCACATTCTCAAATTCTTTCGTCGCTTCTTCCAGGAGTTCTTTTCTTTCCGCTGTCGTGAACACATAGTTTTTCTGCGGATTGACGGAAACCAATACATAAACGATGTCAAAAATCCTTGCGGCTCTCTTGATAATGTCTAAATGCCCGTTGGAAACCGGATCGAAAGAACCGGGATAGACGGCTATCTTCATAATAACACCTCAAAAATATTATAGCCGAAATTCGCATTGTTTGCAATTTAAATTGTTCTTTTCTTGAAGAAATGGTATAATATACTAAGAAATTGAAATTTATCGGAGCAGCGCATGCATAAAAAAACGATTCCGGAAGCCGGAAGTGATTTTTTAAAACTGTGGAACGAAGAATTTAATAAATATCCGCTGTCGGAAAGGATTCTGATTGAGCGGGTGTATGCTTCGCCCGACCTGATTGAGGAAGCAAGTTTCGCCCTCTATCGGGGAAGCGAACTCGCCGCCGTTTTGGCCTCAAAAAAAGGGCCGGAATTTGACGAGCGGGCGCGGGAGGCCTGTTTCATTTCGCTCCTCTATGTGAATCCAGAATTCAGGGGGCAGGGCCTCGGGAGCAGATTGACGGAGCTCGTCAAGGAAGAAGCAAAGAAGAGAAATCTGAAATACATTCTCACGGGCTGCGATTATGACAATCTCTTTTCCGGTGTCTTCACGGAGGAAGCGCGCAGTTTTTTCGAAAAGCAGGGTTTCTTCATGTATGAGAAGAACTACAACCTGCTGACAAGAACCTACAATCCCGTTGCTGACGAAAGGGTCAGGATCTGCGCAAGCGAAGCGGAAAAAGAACATGTGTCGGCTTTATGCGGGCATTTCCATAGACGCTGGCAGCACGAACTCAAGGACGTGGACTACGGGGACCTGGTTGTTCTAGAGGAGGAAGGGAAAATCATCGGCTTTGCGAGAATTGCTGACTCTTCCTCAAAGAAACTCCCCAACAGCATGACCTTTCACTCCCGGCATGAAAATTTCGGGGGCTTGGGCCCGCTCGGGATCGATCCCGCCCAACAGGGCAGGGGCTTGGGTAAGGTCTTGGTCGAAAATGCCGTTCGCCTGCTTTTCCTGCGCGGAGCGGACGCTGTCCTGGTCGACTGGACCGACAAGACGGAATTTTACCGGAAATGCGGTTTTGAGGAAATCGCGGATGAGTTTTCCGTGCTTGTGTTTTCTAAATCATTATGAGCGAAGAGGAAGGTAATATGCGAGTCAAAGAAATTATCACACACAGTTTGGGAAACAAAATTTCGACGATCATCCTCATGATCTTTTCAATGATCGTCACCGTCGTCCTGGAAGTCTTCATGGTGTTGGTCATCAGGAACATGGTGGACGACGTGTTCGTAAAAGTAATCGATGACAATCCCGGCCTGGCTTTAAGGGTAACGTTCTTCGTGCTCGCCTTTTTGCTTTGGTTCGGCATTAAGGTGCTGATCAAAAACAGAGCCGCCCTGCTCGGAAGCCATGTCAGCACCTCTTTGAAAAAGGCGGTTTTCTCCGCGGCGCTCCGCGCGGAGCTCGCCGAGCTTGAGAAAATCGACAAAGGGGAAATCGTCCGCAAAATAACCGAGGACTGCGAAAAAATCGGAGAAAAATACATCGGCGAATCCTGGGTGAATTTCTTCGCGCGCCTCATCTTTTTGGTCGGGATATTCATCAGCATGATGATCGTAAACCCCGTTCTGGGTCTGATCACCTATGTGACCTTCCCCGTCTTTTACATGCTCCTCAAGACATTCGGGGTGTTTTCCGAAAGAATCGAAGGGAAGGGCAAACTTGAAATCCGAAAAAAACACGAAGAGATTGCCGAGGTTCTGGAAAAGGTCTCCGACATCAAACTGAAGAACGGGGTATTGCGGGAAGAGGAAAATTTCCAGAGGCAATGCGACAGGTATGTCGAGATCAAAAAATTGAACGAGGGTCTCCGCGACATCAGACGGGATAAATTGTTCGCCCTGTTTTTGGGGGGCGTCCTCGCCCTGATTTTCGGAATCGGTGGCTACCTTTCAACAAGAGGCGACCACATCCCGGGAACGATCGTCGGCTTTCTGATTTTGACGCCCTTTGTCTTCCATGCCTTCAGGCAAATGATGAATCCGCAGATCGGATTCAGCATCATCAGGCAGGAAATGGCTTCGCTCGAAGAAGTGCTTTCGCTCAGAAGCGAAATCCGGGCGGAACCGATCAAAAGTCTGGAAGCAGTCACCAACCTGAGGTTTGAAAATGTCTCCCATCGCGGCGGAGATGGCGCAATCGAAGCGCTGAATTTTGAAGTGAAAACGGGGGAAAAACTCGGAGTCATCTCCTTGGATGATTACAGTTCCGATCTGCTCTTCTCCCTGCTCACGAAAACCGTCCGTCCCCGGGAAGGGCAGATTACCATCAACAATTGCGACATCAATAAAATCAGCACCTTTTATCTCAGGGACATCGTGAGCGGAATTACTTCCGAAAAGACGCTCTTTAAAGACTCAATCGCGAACAACATCTCCTACCCCCTGGAATTCGACGAATACAAATACAACGATGCCTTGAACAAGAGCGGACTGAAAGCTTTTCTAAATGAATTCGAAAACAAGGACCAGACTCTGCTTGACGAAGAATTCCCGTTATCCGAAGAGTTGGTCCACAGAATCAGTTTCGCTAACCTCTTTTATAAGGATTCGAAAATCATCGTTTTGAACCATGCCACGGCGGGGTTGGACGTGAAAAGCGAAGAAGAGTTGCTGAAGGAAGTTTTTAAACTGAAAAACAAGATCATCATTCTGATGACGGATAAAATATATCAGATCACCAATTGCGACAAGGTTCTTATCCTCGAAAACGAAAATGTCTTGGAATACGGCGCGGTCGGGGAACTGCTGAAGGACCGCAATTCGGTATTGGCAAAACTGACAAAAAAAGCAAAAGCAAGCAAAGGAGTGAAAGTGTCGTAAGGCACTTTTGCTTTGGAAAAGAGGTAGATGGTTTTGAAAGTAAGAACGCGTTTTGCTCCGAGCCCGACGGGCTACATGCATCTGGGCAATTTAAGATCCGCACTGTACGCTTATTTGTTTGCGAGACAGAATGACGGGACCTTCATTTTGAGAATCGAAGACACGGATTTGGAAAGATATGTTCCGGGGGCGGTGGAAGTGATTTACGACACTTTGAAGGCCGCCGGCATCACCATCGACGAGGGTCCGAACGAAGGCGGGGCATATGGTCCCTATGTGCAGAGCGAGCGGAAAGAAATCTACTTGCGACATGCGCGGGAGCTGATCGAAAAAGGCGTCGCTTATTATTGTTTTTGCGGCAAGGAGAGATTGGAGAAGCTCAGGGACGAAAAAGGCGTCTCCCGCTATGATAAGCACTGCCTGCACCTTCCCAAGGAAGAAATCGAAAAAAGACTGAGAAGGGGAGATCCCTATGTCATCCGCCAAAACATGCCGACTGAAGGCGTGAGCGAGTTTTACGATCATGTTTTCGGGCGGATCACGATCAACAACGATGAACTGGAAGACCATGTGTTGATCAAATCGGACGGGCTCCCGACTTATAATTTCGCCAATGTCATCGACGACCATCTGATGAGAATCACGCATGTCATCAGGGGAAACGAATATTTGAGCAGCACGCCGAAGTACAACCTGCTCTATGAAGCTTTCGGATGGAAAATCCCCGAATACATCCATCTCACGCCGATCATGAAGGACGAAACGCGGAAGCTTTCGAAGCGGCACGGGGACGCCCATTTCGATGATTTCATCAGGAAGGGCTACCTGAGCGAAGCGATCATCAATTACATCGCTTTGTTGGGCTGGAGTCCCAAAGGCACGCAGGAGAAGTTCACGCTTGAGGAACTGATTAAAAACTTCTCGGTTTCCGGCCTCTCCAGGTCGCCGAGCATTTTTGACGAGAAGAAAATGAAATGGCTGAACGCGGAATACATCAAAGAACTTCCCTTTGAGGAATTCATGGAACATGCGCTGCCATACTTTGAGGCATCGAAGATCAAGGGGCGTTATGATTACCGGAAATTCGGAAAACTCCTGCAGAGCAGGATCGAAATCTTCAGCGAAATACCGGAAAAAGTGGAATTCATAGTCGATTATAAACCGATACCGAAAGAAATGTATGCGCTCAAGAAATACAAGCTGGACGCCGGGATTGCGAAGGGGATAATCGAGGCGAGCATTCCCGCTTTCTCGGAACTTCAGGCTTGGGAAGAAGAGAAACTGCACGGGATCATTCAAAATCTCGCCTCCGTTTTGGAAATGAAGGCAGCGTCGGTCTACACGACCCTAAGGATTGCTTTGAGCGCCCATGCCGTCACTCCCGGAGGCGCGGCGGAAATTGCCGGCATCCTCGGCAAGGAAGAAAGTTTGGAGCGCCTGCGGAAGGCTCTTTCCTGGCTCTGATGTTTTCGCTCTTATTGGCAATCATTTACCTGGCCTTCATCAGCCTCGGCCTTCCCGATTCCCTGCTTGGTTCGGCTTGGCCGGTCATGCACGAGGATCTCGGCGCGCACCTTGCCTACGGAGGCATTCCTGCGATGATCATAGCGGGAGGGACGATTGTCTCGAGTCTCTTTTCCGACCGCCTGACGCGAAAATTCGGCGCCGGTCTGGTCACGGCCGCATCCGTGCTGCTGACCGCCGGCGCTCTCTTTGGTTTTTCCCTTTCGAAAACATTTCTTTCGATTTGCTTGTGGGGGCTTCCTTACGGGCTCGGTGCCGGAGCGGTCGACGCCGCTTTAAACAATTACGTCGCCCGGCACTATGCCCCCAGGCACATGAGCTGGCTCCATTGTTTCTGGGGCATCGGAGCATCAATCAGCCCCCACATCATGGGCACCGCCCTTTCCCGGGGAGCTGGTTGGGGAGCGGGTTACCGAACGGTCGGCATTATCCAAATCTGCCTCACGGCGATTTTATTCATCAGCCTCCCGCTCTGGAAGAGGTCGGGTTCGGAAAAGAAAAACAGACTCCCGCTGCGCGATGTTTTTAAAATAAGGGGTGTACCCCTGGTTCTTTTTTGTTTCTTCGCCTACTGTGCCCTGGAAGCGACCGCCGGTCTCTGGGCGAGCAGTTATCTTGTAAAAGGGAGGGGGATTGGGGCGGATGTGGCGGCGAGTTTTGCTGCCCTGTTTTTCATCGGCATCACCGGGGGACGTTTTCTGAACGGCTTTTTGGCTGATAGGATTCCGCCCCGGAATCTGATTCGGGCAGGTCTGGGAATGATTGTATTCGGAATCATCCTGATTCTCCTGCCCGTGGATTTTCTTTCCCTGTCCGGGCTGGTGATTGCGGGTCTCGGCTGTGCGCCGATCTATCCTTTGATCATCCATGCCACCCCCGCCAATTTCGGACCCGAGCGCTCGCAGGCCGTCATCGGCGTGCAAATGGCCGCCGCCTATGTCGGCTCCACGTTCATGCCCCCGCTGTTCGGGTTTTTGGCCGGAAAAGTCGGAATCGGGCTATTTCCGCTCTATCTGGCGGTTTTTGCGGGGATGATGATAATACCTCGGAAGCGTTAAACAGGAAATTGACGCAAAATTGCCGGTAAAATGCCACTTTTAAAGCGGCTTTTCTTTTTAAAAAGAGCGCCGCTGGCGGCGCTCATAAATTTATGTACTTTTTTACATCCTCAATTTCGATTTTGTATAAATCCCGCAGGGCCGGTCCGTCGAGGAGTTTGCCCGTGTAATCAAAGCGGGAGCCGTGGCATTTGCAATCGTAAGTTTTTTCCAGGGGGTTGAATCTGAGGCCGCAGCGGAGATGGGGACAGGTCACGTCCACGAGGTAGAGCCTGTTGTCCTTGTCTTTGTAAATGCCGACGCGCTTGCTTCCCAACCGCGCCACTTTCCCCGATTCCGGTGCTAGTTTTAAGATTGACCGCTTCGGAATTCTTCTTGTTTTTAATAAGGTCTTGACCATTCCCAAATTGTAAGTGAAGATTTTTGCGTTCAGCTTGACTCTTTCCGGTCTGAGGAGCTCTGCGTATTTGGAGTATTTTTCCGTTTCCAAATCCCTGATGAGAAGCGCTCCCGCCACGGACGCCGCCATCCCCCATTTGTTATAGGCGGCCATGATGTAGATTCCTTCTTTCACTCTTCCGACCAAGGGAAGATCGTCGGTGCAGCCGTAATCCTGGGTGCACCAGGCATGAGAATATTTTTCGATCTCAAAGCGTTTCTTACCGAAATCCTTGAGGAGATCGAGCTGTTTGTTATAGGACAAGAATGCTTTCGCTTCATGGGAAGCGCCGCTGATGTTGAGCATCTTGCCGCCTTCGCCCACGACGAAACGCAGGGCAAGGGCGGGATCGGTTCCGGCGCTGATGTAATTTGCATCCTCGATTTCAAGATTTGTGGGAGGGGTCAGGACGGAATAGGAGATTTTCGGAACCATTTTCATGAAATAAAAGTTGAAGCCCTTGTAAATCGGGTAATGGGTGGCGATGATGATGCGCTTCGCTTTGATTTTATGGCCGTCGGCGATAATCGCTTCCGGCCCGTCCTGTTCATAAACGTCGACGATGCGCGTGTTTTCGTGGATTTTCACTCCGTTCTTGAGCAGGATGTCCGTCAATCCCCTCAGGTACTTTTCAACATTGAAATTCGCCTGGTCGTGAATTTTCAAAGCCTTATATGGGGATATCCGCGCATCAATTTTTACAATCTCCCCCGGGATGCCGATTTCGCCGTAGACCCTGGCCTCCGCTTCCACATCTCCCTCTTCCTCTTCCCTGTAGGCGAAAAGATAGCTGTTCACTTTCCGAAAATCGCATTCGATCCTCTCGTTTCGGACGATTTCTTCGATTCTCTTCAGGCCGCGGAGATTGTATTCATAATAGAGTTTCGCTGCTTTTTTGCCGAGGGACCTGAGCAATTTGTCAAAAATGAACCCATGCTGGACGGTGATTTTCGCGGTCGTGGAAGCGGTGGAGCCCTGGTAGATCCGGTTTTCGTCCACAATCACGATCTCACGCGCATAGGAGAGGGCTTCGTAGGCTGCGGAAAGCCCCGAAATGCCGGCGCCGATGATCAATGTATCGCAATTTAAATCCGCGTTCAGTTTTTCGAAGCTCTGGGGATAGGGTATTTCCCAATACGAATTGCTCTTGATAAGAATTCCTCCTTTTTCCTTTATTATGTGATGAATCCGGGCATTCTATAACTGAATTCATTCTCAGAGCCGTGTCGGAGAACGGAAAATCCGCCTTGCGGGGATAATATAACCGTGTCAGGGGCTTTTTGCTTGTAAAAGTTGGTAAACTTTAGTATAATAAAAAAATAAAGGAAGTGAAGCAGATGATTGACAAACTTACATGCCAAGAAGTTTTGACCGCCGCTTTGAAGACGGGCGGGGATTTCGCGGAATTGTTCGCGGAATCGACTTACAGCAATGGTTATGAAATGACGAGCGGAAAGGTCACGAAGGTGACCAGCAATCATACCTACGGGGTTTCCATCAGGATACTCAAGGGTTATCATGAAGTCAACGGGTATTGCAATGATTTCAGCCGGGAAAGCCTGCTCGCGCTGGCGGATAAATTGGCGGGTTCTTTTACGGAAGAAGCGAAAATTAAGGAAGTTGTATTGACGGAGACGGAAGTCAAGAACATCAATCCTGTCCAAAGGTATCCGGAGGCAGTCACGAATGCGGAGAAGATTGCCTATCTCCAAAGAATCGACGACGCGCTCAAAGGTTATTCGCCGGAAATCACGCAGGTAATCAGCAACCTCAGGGACGAGGATCAGAAAGTTCTGATCGCCAACAGCAAGGGTCGTTTGGTCCGGGACAGGCGCGTCCACACGTTTCTGGGAACCTCGGTGGTCGCCGGGGACGGCAAATCCACGCAGACCGCGAGCAGAAGAATCGGCGGGCATGCCGGGTATGAGGTCATCGACGCGCGGGATTTGGAAGCCGTGGCGCGGGAAACGGCCGATTCGGCCATCACCATGCTCCATGCCGACGAAATGGTCGGAGGCAAAATGACCGTCGTCGTCCACAACGGATTCGGAGGCGTCCTCCTGCATGAGGCCTGCGTCCACTCTTTGGAAGCGACGAGCGTCGCCAAGGGTTCATCCGTTTTTGCCGACAAACTGGGCGAAAAAATCGCGGCCGACATCGTCACTGCCATCGACGACGGCACGATTCCCAATGCCTGGGGCAGCCTGAACGTCGACGACGAAGGGGAGCCCACGAAACGGAATGTCCTGATTGAAAACGGGATTCTGAAGAGCTATCTCGTGGATTACCGGAACAGCCTGAAAATGAACCATCCGGTCACGGGCA
Source organism: Acholeplasmatales bacterium DTU067 (assembly GCA_001512995.1). Lineage (GTDB taxonomy): Bacteria > Bacillota_I > Bacilli_A > ML615J-28 > CAG-698 > DTU067. The sequence goes on along the minus strand of LFRY01000050.1, from coordinate 31,974 downwards.
GTTCCAGAAGACAGAATTATAAATTTTCGCCGACATCGCGCATGACCAACACCTTTTTCGCTCCAGGAAAAGATAAATTCGAAGACATCATCGCCAACATCAAGTTCGGGCTTTTTGCGAAAGTGATGGGTGGCGGGAGCGTCAATCCCAGCACCGGCGAGTTCAATTTTGCCGTGAGCGAAGGTTACCTGATTGAAGACGGCAAGATCACGAAACCCGTGCGCGGTGCGACCTTGGTCGGGAGCGGAGCCGAGGTTCTGAAAAACATCGACATGATTTCCGACAACCTGGCCTTTGATCATGGCTTCTGCGGTTCCGAAAGCGGATCGATTCCCACCAATGTCGGCCAGCCGACGATCCGCGTACAAAACATGACGGTTGGAGGTAGAGGAAAATGAATTACAACCTATTGATAGAAAAGGCCAAGGAAAAAGGCTTCAGCGACATTGAAATTGCGGTCGGCTCTTCGAGCGTGACCAGCATTTCCGTTTTTTCCGGAGGAGTTGACAAGACGCACACGCATGACGAGGTTTCGATTACCGTCCGCGGAATTTACAACGGCAAGATGGCTTATTATTCGACCTCAAAAGCTGATGAGGATTTGGATCTGATCTTGGACACTTTAAAAGAAAACGCCCTGAGCCTCACGACCCAGGAAGAATTTGAAATCTTTCCCGGAAGCGAAGAATATCCGGAAGAGGAAACAAGGGACGGAGGGTTTTTGAAAATCAGCCTCGCCGACAAAGTCAACATGCTTTTGGATTTGGAAAAAGAAGTCAGGGCCTATGACGAGCGGATCATCCTGGTGCCCTATTGCGAATACCAGGAAGTAATCGAAAGCAGGAAAATCATCAATTCCAAAGGTTTGGATCTGGAAAAGAAAAAAGAATTTGGTTATGTCTATGTGCAGGCAGTCGGAAAAGAAAACGAGCAGACGCAGTCTGCTTTTGAAATCGAAATCAAAACCAATTATGCGGACTTCGATCCGATTCTGATTGCCCAAAAGGTTGCCAAGAAAACGATCAAAAAACTGAATGCGGATTCCCTTGCTTCCAAGGTTTATCCCGTGGTTTTCGAAAGGGAAGCGATGGCCAATCTCCTGGGGGTCTTCACATCCTTCTTTTCCGGTGAAGCCGCAGTCAAGAAGCTCACCCCCCTCTTGGGCAAAGAAGGAGAAAAAGTATTCAGCGAACTGCTGACGATTGTCGACGAAGCGATATATCCGGAATCCCCCTACAACGAACCCTTCGATGACGAGGGCGTTGCCTGCTACAGGAAGGAGGTTGTGGAAAACGGGGTTTTCAAAACCTTCCTGCATAACCTGAAAAGTGCAAAGCATTTTAAAACAAAATCGACAGGGAACGGTTTCCGCGCGGGCGGCGCCATCGGCGTGCAGGGCGTGAACTTCTACATCAAACCCGGTGAGCGGGACCTTGAAGAGCTTTTGGGCGGAATCGAAGAAGGCGTTTTGATTACCGACCTTGCGGGTCTCCATGCGGGAGCGAATCCCGTCACGGGCGATTTCAGCGCCCAAGCCTCCGGCTTCCTGATTAAGAACGGAAAAATTGACCGTCCCGTGACTTTGATCGTCGTTTCCGGGAATTTTGTGGAAACGATGAATCAAATCGAAGAAATCGGTTCTGACCTTAAGTTCAACGTGAGGGGCGTCGGTGCGCCTTCGATCCGGTTCAAAGGTTTGCCGATATCCGGGAAATAAAAAAATCTCTCCCTAGGGGATACTAATTCTAAGCATTAACACTAAGAAGAAATGTGGTGATTGCATGAAAAAGATTTTTACTTCGGAATCGGTGACCGAAGGTCATCCGGACAAAGTCTGCGATCAGATTGCGGATGCGATCCTTGATGCGATTTTGGCCGACGATCCCGAAGCCCGCGTGGCCTGCGAAGTTTGCGCAACGACGGGATTGGTGCTGGTCATGGGCGAAATCACGACCACGACCTATGTTGACATCCAGACGATCGTCCGCGAAACCGTCAAGGAAATCGGCTATGACCGCGGCAAAATCGGTTTTGATGCCGAAAACCTGGCGGTGCTGGTTTCCATCGATGAACAGTCCCCGGACATCGCAATCGGAGTCAGGGGCGGCGAAGGCGCGGGCGACCAGGGTCTGATGTTCGGTTATGCCTGCAAGGAAACTTCCGAATACATGCCGACTGCGATCAGTTTTGCTCATAAATTGGTGCGGAGGCTTGCGGAAGTGAGGAAACAGGGTTTGGTTGATTTCTTAAGGCCCGACGGCAAGAGCCAAGTCACGGTCGAATACGAGGATGACAAACCCGCCCGCATATCCAGCATCGTCATTTCCACTCAGCACAACGAGCATGTAACCAAAGAAGAACTCCATGAATTCATCAAAAAAGAAGTGATCCACAAAGTACTTCCGAATGAATTCATCGATGAAAACACGGAAATCTTCATCAACCCCACGGGGAGATTCGTTCTCGGCGGCCCCAAGGGCGACACCGGCCTCACGGGTAGAAAAATCATCGTCGACACCTACGGCGGCTATGCCCGCCATGGGGGCGGCGCTTTCAGCGGCAAGGATCCCTCGAAAGTCGACCGTTCCGCTTCCTACATGGCAAGATACATTGCCAAGAATCTGGTGGCTGCGGGCGTCGCGGAAAAAATTGAAGTGGGCTTAAGCTATGTCATAGGCATGAGCGAACCGACGTCAGTCATGGTCAATGCCTTCGGAACCGGCGTTTTTTCGGATGAGGAAATCGCCGCCGGGATCAGAAAAATCTTTCCGCTGACCCCGAAGGGAATTATCGATCATTTGGATTTGCGGAGGCCGATTTATAAACAAGTCGCGGCCTACGGGCATTTTGGAAGAAACGATCTCGATTTGCCCTGGGAAAAACTTGACAAAGTCGAAGAAATCAAAAAGCATTTCAGGCTTGACTGAAATGCTTTTTTGGTGTCTTTATCAAGAAATTTCTGATAAGACTTGACATTAACGTTAACATAGNNGTTGTAAACGTTAACAAAAACTTTTTATTTGATCTTCTACAATAACGATAATGTAGAGGCTGATTCAGTTCTGAGGAGTCTAAAAATAGGGCTTCACCTTTATTTGTATTTGCATCCCTGATGATAATCCAGTTTGCGCATTCTCCTATCGATTTCGTTCATGACGACGAGTTTTTTTCTTGTCCAAAGCGGGGCGAGCAACTCTTCCCGCGGTGCATCGCCGCTCACGCGGTGAATCACGATGTCCTCCCGCAAAAGCGCCAATTGTTCGGAAACGATCTCGGCATATTCTTCGAGGGAAAGAACCGGGAAAGGTTTTTCCAGATACATTTTTCCGAGCTGAGTGTTTTTCATGATGAAGAGGGAATGGATTTTCACGCCGTTTATCGGAAGGGCATTTATGAATTTTACGGTTTCAAGCATCATTTCCTTGGTTTCCCCGGGAAGCCCGTTGATGATGTGGGCGATGACTTCGATTCCTCTTTTGTTTAGCTCATGGACCGCCCATTGAAAGGTTTGCAAATCGTAGCCGAGATTCAAAAATTCCATCGTTTCCGGGTGGGCTGTCTGCAGGCCGAGTTCCATCCAGATGGGGATTCTCCCGTTCAATTCTTCCAGATAATCGAGAACTTCGGATTCCAGGCAGTCGCATCTGGTGGCGATGCTGAGTGCGACGATTTTCGGATCGCACGCGAGCGCTTCCTCGTAGAGGGCTTTGAGTTTTGAGAGCGGAGCATAGGTATTGGTGTTGGCCTGAAAATAGGGGATGTAGAGCCCGTCGGGCCATTTTCTTTCCATGATTGCTTTTATTTTATCGAATTGGGTTTTCAACGGTTCGTGTCTGGAACCGGCGAAATCGCCGCTTCCTTTCGCGCTGCAGAAAATGCAGCCGCCGGTGCCCACTTTCCCGTCCCGGTTCGGGCAGGTGAAATTGCCGTTCAGGGAAATCTTAAAGACTTTTTTGCCATATTTGGTTTTCAGATGGTAATCGAGTGCATTGTAGCGGTGCTGTTTCATGATCTCACCTTCTCATTCATATTACCGCTTCCCTGGTGAATATACTTTACTGGTGTTTGTTTTGGCGGTAAGCTTGATAGTCCTGTTTTTTTTTATCATGTCTCTGATTGCAAGCTTTAAATATAAGTTCATACAATTCCGGGCCTTCAAAGAAACGAAGAAAATCCTGGTGGACGAGAAGAACAAGTCTTCCTATTCCTCTTTCTTGGTTTCGCTTGCCGCCCACATCGGGACGGGCAACATCGTGGGCATTTCCACGGCTTTGATATACGGCGGGCCCGGTTCTTTGTTTTGGATGTGGATTTTCACCGTTTTCTCATCGATATTTTCGCTGATGGAAAACACTCTCGCCCAAATTTATAAAGTAAAAATCAACGGCGAAAACCGCGGCGGAGCAAGTTTCTACATCCGGATGGGTTTCAATAACCGCTTCTTGGCAACGTTGTTCTCCGTATTCTTTCTGCTCACGAACACGGTCTTCTTCCAGCCCCTGCAGGTGAACACGATTAGCGAGTCCCTGGTTCATGTTTTCGGAATCAACAAGTTGGTTCTGCTGATTGCTCTTTTTGTTTTTGCTTATTTTGTCATCTTCAAAGGGACTGCCAGAATCGTCTGTTTCTGCGAGCGGATCGTTCCCATCATGAGCGTGGGCTACATCGCCGTCGCCGTATCCGTCATCTTTGCCAACATCTCCCGCTTTCCCGCTATCTTTTCCATGATCATGAGTGACGCTTTCAACCCAAAATCCCTCGTTTCCGGTTGGGCGACTTCCTCCCTCATCATCGGTTTCAAACGCTCGTTGTTTTCAAACGAGGCCGGGCTCGGCACCGCTCCGTCCATTTCCGCAATGGCGGATCCGAAAAAACCGCTCGCCCAGGGTTTCGTCCAGGTCATCGGCGTTTTCACGGACACGATTCTAATCTGCAGCCTGACCGGCTTCATGCTCCTGATATACGGATTCGATCTTTCCCTCTACCAGGGGGCGGATCTGATCATTCGTTTTTTTGAAAGGATTCTGGGAAGATTCGGAACCTTTCTGGCGTTGTTTTTCATGCTTTCTTTTGCGATTGCGACGGTCGTGAGCCAATTCTATCTCGGCGAAAGCAATTTGCTGTACATGGTTTCCGAAGGCAAAAAAAGAAAGCTTTTCCTGTTCCTGTATAAAATCTTTTTTCTGCTCGGAATCGCGCTCGGCGTCAATCTGACGACGAAGGCAATCTTCGGTTTCGCGGATCAGGGCATGATTTTGCTGGGCTGCGTGAATCTCTATGCATTATACAGATTAAGAAATGATTTCAAAAGGGAAATAAAAAATTACTATGATGTAGGAAATAATGGTCTATTGACTTAGGAGCCTGCATAGTTTATAATAGAAAATGAAGAAAGGCCGCGGGCGGAAAAATCTCCCTCTTGACATCGGCTTTGGATTAATTTATAATTGCTACAGGGTCTCCTGGGAAGTTCGCGTTTTTATCAATATTGCGAACCGAACAACTCAGATATCGGAAGTTGAGGCATATTTGGCGTCGAATGCTTATCTTTGAATAAGAATCCCGAGAATATGCAGACAGAGACTTCCACCTTGTGAAATTTTTGGTTTCACAAAGAATAAATAACGGCTTCCTGGGGACATAAATAAAATGGAAAAGGCAAAAACGCCTTTTCTTTTTTATTTCAGTTCCGAATAAGCTTTTGCTATCCGCGCCGCCAAGCGGGCATTGTTATATACCAGCGCAATGTTTGCTTCCAGGCTCCTGCCTCCGGTGATCTCCTTCACCTTCGCCAACAAAAAGGGAGTGGTTTTGTTTCCGGAAATCCCCAGGCTTTCCATTTCCGAAAGCGCCGCTTGGATGGCTTTTTCAATTTTTTCCTTGGGGAGCGAATGCTCTTCCGGAATCGGATTGGCGACCAAAACGCCGCCTTCCAAGCCGAGATTCCATTTGGCTTTCATGAGGGCTGCGATCTCTTCGGGGGTGTCGAGCCTGTGGTTGACGGGGTAGTCGCTTTCCCTGCTGTAGAATGCGGGCAGGAGGTCGGTCCGGTAGCCGATGACTTCCACGCCCTTGGTTTCCAAGACCTCAAGCGTTTTGGGAAGATCGAGGATGGCCTTCGCGCCCGCGCAGACGACCGCGACTTTGCTTGTTGCCAGTTCCTCCAAATCCGCGGACACGTCGAAGGTGGTTTCCGCGCCCCTGTGGACGCCGCCGATGCCCCCGGTCGCGAACACGGGGATTCCTGCCAATGCCGCGATCAATGATGTCGCCGCGACCGTCGTTGCTCCGCTCAGACCTTTGCTTACGAGGTAGGGAATGTCGCGCCGGGAAACTTTCGGAAGCTTTTCCCCGCCCCTGGCGAGAAGCTCGATTTCCTCAGGTCCGCAGCCGACCTGCAAACGGCCCCCGATGACGGCGATTGTCGCCGGAACAGCGCCCTCTTCCCTGATGATTTCTTCGACCCTCAAGGCCGTTTCTTTGTTTTGCGGGTAGGGCATTCCGTGGGCAATAATCGTCGATTCGAGGACGACGACGGGAATGTTTTCCTGCAATGCTTTTTTAACTTCAGGTCTGATAACCAATGCTTTCATTTTTCACCGTTCCTTTTTCATTTATATTATACCATCTTTCCTGCTTTTTTACATGTTTTTTCATAACCTAAAATAGGGGAAAAATTTATCCAAATAAGGCGGAACTTGGGGCGTTTGACCTTGTAAGTCGTTCCGTTTTGGTATATAATAGAGTTGACGGATTTATAACAAAAAATGCGGAGGTAATGAATGAAATCAATCGTCATCGGCGTCATCGGCGCCGATGTCCATGCAGTCGGTAACAAGATCATCGAGTACACTCTGACGAACGCGGGATACAATGTCGTCAATGTCGGCGTCCTGAGTTCGCAGGAAGATTTCATTAACGCTGCGATTGAGACCGATGCAAAAATGATTTTGGTCTCCTCCCTCTACGGGCACGGAGAAATCGACTGCCGCGGGATGCGCGAAAAATGCATCGAAAGCGGCATCGGGGACATCATTCTCTATGCCGGCGGCAATCTCGTCGTCGGAAAACAGGATTTTGAAAGCGTTGAAAAGAGATTTAAAGAGATGGGGTTCGACCGCGTGTTCCCTCCGGGAACCCCGATCGAATCCGTGCTGGACATCATAAAAGCGGATTTGGGAGAATAAAGTGACTAACTATCTGTTGGTTGACATCGGTTCAACCTACACCAAACTTACTGCCGTGAATCTCGAACTCACCGACGTCATCGCCACGGCGCAGCATCCCACGACCGTGGACGCGGACGTGAGAATCGGTTACGAAAAGGCGCTCGCGCTTCTGAAAGAAAAAACGGGCATCGACAGTTTCAAGAAAATCTATGCCTGCTCTTCGGCCGCCGGAGGATTGAAAATGGCGGCGATCGGGCTTGTGGAAGAGCTGACGGTCGAAGCGGCCAAACGGGTCTGCCTGGGCGCGGGCGGGCGGGTCGATCTCGTTTATTCCCACAGGATAACAAAAAGGGAAGCCCTGAAAATCAAGAACGGAAACATCGACATCGTATTGCTCGCGGGCGGGACCGACGGCGGAAACAGCGAAGTCGTGCTCCACAACGCACGGGTCCTGGGGGAGGCGGGGCTTAAGATTCCGATTGTCTATGCCGGAAACAAATGCTGCCAGGATGAAATCGCCGACATTTTCAAAGAATACAGTCTGAACGGCTGGATTTGCGACAATGTCATGCCCCGGCTGAACAAGCTTCGGATCGAAAGCGCGCGCGACGTCATCAAGAACATTTTTCTGAACAACATCGTCGCCGCCAAGGGAATCAAGAAAATCGAAGCCGAAATTGACGGCGTGCTGCTCCCGACGCCGGGGGCGGTGCTGCGGGCGGCGGAGCTATTATCCAAAGGTTACCTGCATGAAAGCGGCCTGGGCGAGATCGTCCTCCTCGACATTGGCGGCGCCACGACCGATGTCTATTCGATCGCGAGCGGGCATCCGAAAACCCCGAACGCTTTCCAAAGGGGCCTGGAAGAACCCTTCGCGAAAAGGACGGTCGAGGGCGATTTGGGCATGCGCATTTCCGCTCCGGGCATCATCCACAATCTGTGCAAGGAAGTGCTCTTTGAATACGCTGAAAAGGGGATTGATTTGGAAAAGGAAGCGCTTTTGCGTTCCCAAAATCCGGGCATGGTTCCGAAAACCGAAAGGGAAGCCGAAATCGACCGGCTCTTGGGGTCGCTCTGCGCGGACATCGCCTTTTCGCGCCATGTCGGCTTCATGGAAACGATCTACACGCCCCTGGGCGTGGTCTACTACCAGAGCGGGAAGGATCTCTCGGAAGTTAGATATGTCATCGGCACCGGGGGCGTCCTCATTTCGGAGGACAATCCGAAAGCAATCCTGAGCCAAGTCCTGGCAAGGATGGACAAACCGCAGGAACTCCGGCCGAAAGATCCCGAATTCATGCTCGACAGGAGCTACATCTTTTCCGCAATGGGCCTTTTGAGCCTCGAACATCCGGAAATCGCCATCAGAATATTGAAAAAGAGGATTAAAAAAATATAGATATGGAACTGAAAAACAAAAAATGGCCGGAGGAAGTCTTTTTCAAAATGCGCGCGGAAGTACTGTCCTCGTGGCCGACGGGAGCTGCTCCCGATTTGGATTTCGCCGTCTCCGTGCCCTTTCTGAAAAGGGTTCCCAAGGAAAAGAATTTTGCCTGGAAACTGCTGGAATTCCAGAAAGAGGGAAGAACCGCAGTGCAACCGCGGGCCGGAGTCGCCATTTTGGATGAGCACATCGCCCTGCTCAGACATTTGGAAGCGGCGGGAGCGGATTTTCTGCCGACGACGATCGATTCCTACACGCGGCACAACCGCTATCCGGAAGCGGAAAACGGCATCAAAGAAAGCCAAAAATTGGGCAGGAGCCTTCTGAACGGTTTTCCGGCGGTCTGCCACGGCGTCCCCGGTTGCAAGCGGGTTTACGGAGCCGTGAATGTCCCCTTGCAGGCCCGGCACGGGACCCCGGACGGGAGGCTGCTTGCGGAAATCATCCATGCTTCCGGCTGGACATCCAACGAAGGCGGGGGCATTAGTTACAACATCCCATACGCGAAAAACACTTCGCTCGAAGAGACGATCAAATACTGGCAATATGTCGACCGCCTGGTGGGTTTTTACGAGGAACAGGGAATCCGCATCAACAGGGAATCCTTTGGCCCCCTGACGGGCACACTGGTCCCTCCCTCCATCTCCAACGCGGTTGCGATCATCGAAGCGCTGCTCGCGGCGGAACAGGGCGTGAAAAGCATCACCGTGGGCTACGGCCAGGGCGGGAACATCAATCAGGACATCGCGGCCCTGCACGCTCTCCGCGACCAAACCGCGGAATACCTCGAGCGCAACGGATACGGGGACGTGGAGGTCACGACCGTTTTCCATCAGTGGATGGGAGGTTTTCCGGAAGACGAAGCGGCGGCGCTCGGCCTAATTTCCTACGCTTCCGTAACGGCGGGGCTTGCGCGGGCAACGAAAATGATTACGAAATCACCTCTGGAAAGCGTGGGCATCCCCACCAAGGAAGCCAATGCAGTCGGAATCAGGGCTTCGAAATTTGTCGTGAATCTTTTGCATGAACAGGAATTCATCAAAAACGAAGCCTATCTCGAGGAATACCATCAGATCAGAAAAGAAGTCGATTGCCTCCTCGGCCATGTGTTCATTCTCGGCCGCGGTGATCTGGCGGTCGGAGCCGTCGAGGCTTTCCGGAACGGCACCATCGACATTCCTTTCGCGCCCAGCATATACAATGCCGGGAAATTGCTTCCCGCGCGCGACAGGGAAGCCAACATCAGGATTTTGGAATTCGGGAATATCGGTTTTACCGAAGAAATAAAACTCTTCCATAAAGAAAAAATCAAAGAAAGAGCAAGAGCCGAGGGATGTGGAGCCGATTTCAAGCTGACCATTGCCGATGTTTACGCAGTGAGCAGGGGCGGCTTGGTCGGAGAACCCGGCAGAGAAAGGTAGAATGAGAATCAAAGACGTAGTGTTATCAAAATCGCACACGGGGTTTTATTTTGACGACCAGCTGGCGATCAAAGCCGGCGCGAGGACGGACGGATTTGTTTATGTGGGCGCCCCCATGCTTCCCGGTTATCGGGAAATCAGGGTTCCCGGCGAAGCGGTATCAATTCAGCTTGTATTGGAGAACGGACTTATCGCAACCGGGGATTGCGCCGCGGTGCAGTATTCCGGCACCGACGGCCGCGACCCGCTTTTTTTGGCTGAGAAATTCATCCCCTTCATGGAAAAACACATTAAACCGCTTTTGATCGGGGAAGAGGTGGACGGGTTCCGGAGGCTTGCGGAAAAATATGACGCGCTCCCCATTGAGGGCAGGCCCCTGCACACGGCGATCCGCTATGGGCTCACCCAGGCCCTCCTGAGGGCAGCGGCCCTGGCTGCGGGGCTCACGATGGCGGAAATCGTCAGGAAAGAATACGGAATCGAAGACAAAACATATTGCCCGGTTCCCGTCTTTGCCCAAAGCGGGGACGACCGTCGTGTCAATGTCGACAAAATGATCATCAAGGAAGTCGACGTCCTCCCCCACGGATTGATCAACAATCTGGATAAAATCGGCAGGCGCGGCGAGGTATTGCTTGAGTATGTGGAATATCTCAGGAAACGGATTTTGAAACTGCGCCGCCGGGGGAGCTACAATCCGGTTTTACACATCGACGTCTACGGGATGATCGGCATCATTTTTGATTATAATCAGGATGAAATAATAGCCTATCTAAAGAAACTTGAAGAAGCTGCCCGCCCATTTCGCTTAAGAATTGAAGGTCCGATTGATGCCGGCGGGAGGGAAGAGACGATGCTTGCCCTCCGCGGCCTGACAGCCCGCCTCCACGCTCTGGGAATCGGTGTCGAAATCGTCGCCGATGAATGGTGCAATTCCCTGGAGGACATCAAGTATTTCGCGGACAACCGAGCCGGCGACATGCTGCAGATCAAAACCCCCGATCTTGGGGGAGTGAATAATGTTGCGGAAGCGGTGCTTTATTGCAATGAAAAGGGCATCGCGAGTTATGTGGGCGGAACCTGCAACGAAACGAATGTTTCCGCGGAAGTGACGACAAATATCGCTTTGGCTTGCAAGGCGACCCAATTGCTGGCAAAACCGGGAATGGGTTGCGATGAGGGCTTGATGATCGTCAGGAACGAAATGAACCGCGTCATAGCTTTAATCAATTCGAAAGGAGAATGAACAGGAACCGTTTATGAAAATTGGAATTGCGGGAAGCCTGGAATCGAGCGATTGCCTGGTCAGAGCGGAAGCAAGCGATAAGCTCGAAATCCAGATCGAAAGCACCGTCTTTGAGTTTTTCGGAAACCAAATCCGAAAAGTCATCCTCTCAACATTGGAAGAACTGGGAATAAAAGCGATAAAAATCCATGTCAATGATAAGGGCGCGCTGGATTATACGATCCGTTCGCGTTTGCTTGCCGCCGCCAGGAGGATGGAAGCATCGTGAGAAGAAGCCTGCTTTTCATTCCGGCCAACAGACCGGGGATGCTGCAAAATGCGGATGTGTTCGATGCGGACGGGATCATTTTTGATTTGGAAGATTCCGTTGCTTTGAACGAAAAGGACAGCGCGCGGATTTTGCTTAGGAATTTCCTCGATTCCTTCAAATTTGAGTTTGAAGTCATCGTCAGAATCAATCCGATCGACCATGTCAACGGCATTTTGGATTTGGAAGCAATCATTTCACCCGCGGTGGAAGCGATCATGCTCCCCAAATCCGCGCCCGCGATGGTAAAGAAACTGGGAGAACTGCTCGAAGGTTTTGAAAAAGCAAGGGGTATCAAAAAAACGGTAAAAATCATTCCTTTGATCGAACTTGCGAAGTCGGTTCTGGAAATGGAGGAAATTGCGTGTCTTCCCCGGGTCGACGCCATGATGCTCGGAGCAGAAGACCTGTCGAGCGATATGGAAATGGAAAGAACGAAGGCCGGGGATGAGATCTTTTATCCCCGCGCGAAGCTTGCCTATGTTTGCCGCGCTTTCGGAATCGACTCCGTCGACACCCCCTTCACCGATGTTTTGGACGAAGAGGGTCTGTGCGCGGACGCGAGAAGGGCGAAGGGACTGGGACTTACGGGGAAATCTGCCATCCATCCCAATCAGATCCGCTTCATCAATGACATCTTTTCGCCCTCGAAAGCGCAGATAGATTGGGCGCTGAAAGTATTGGAAACCGCGAAACAGCATTCGGGGGCTTTCAGCCTGGACGGCAAGATGATCGACAGGCCGATCATCGCCCGCTGCGAAAAAATTCTTGAGAAAGGCAAGAAGTGGGGATTGTTATGAAAAACTCGCTGGGAAGATTCGTTCCGGAAGGGTTCAAACCCTTCCTCGGTTCCAAAGAATACCTGAAGCATCCGCGGACGACAGAAAAGGTAATCTTTAGCGGCAATGAAGGCAATAAGCTTCTGAACTCGATATCCGAAGTTTTCGACCGCCTGCAGATTACGGACTCCATGACGCTGTCCTTCCATCATCATCTTCGGAACGGCGATTTGGTCCTGAACCTCGTTTGCGAGGAAATCAGGAAGCGGGGGCTCAAAAACATGACGATCGCCGCCTCCTCGCTGTTTCCTAATCAACGGGTTTTGATTGATTGCATCGAGAACGGCAATGTCACGAACATCTATGCCAGTTACTTCAACGGCGGCGCCGCGAAAGCAGTCTCCGAAGGCAAACTCCGGGGCATGCTCTACATGGACACGCACGGGGGCAGGAGCCGCGCGATCGAATCCGGCGACATCAAAATTGACGTTGCTTTCATCGCCCTGCCCGCAAGCACCAGGGAAGGAAACGGAAACGGCTATTTCGGACCCTCCGCCTGCGGTTCGCTCGGTTATGCGATTGCCGACATGCTCTATGCCAAGAAAAAGGTGGTCGTGACCGATCATCTCGTTGATTCCGTCCAAAAACCCGTGATTAAAGCCCAGCACATCGATTATGTCGTGGTTGTGAACAAGATCGGAGACAGCGGCGGCATCGAAAGCGGCACGACCCGCATCACCCGCGATCCCGTGGGGTTGAAGATTGCGGAAAAGACGGCGGTGTTGCTTGACGAACTCGGTTTGCTTGAGGATGGTTTTAGCATGCAGACCGGCGCCGGGGGAACGACGCTGGCCGTGACCCGTTTCATCAAAAACATCATGCTCAAAAAGAACATCAAAGCCAGGTTCGCCTCCGGAGGGATAACGAGGTACCATGCGGAAATGCTGGCTGAAGGCTTGATCGAAAAGATTTACGATGTCCAGTGCTTCGATTTGGCCGCGGTGAAAAGCATCTCCGAAAACCCGAACCACATCGAGATTTCCGCAAGCCAGTACGCTAACCCCTACGAAGACGCGGTCGTCAACAAGCTTGATTTCGTTGTCCTCGGAGCGACGGAAATAGATCTCAATTTCAACGTCAACGTGACCACGGCTTCGACCGGCCTGATCATGGGCGGAAGCGGCGGCCATTCCGACACCGCCGCCGGAGCAAAAGTGACCGTCATCGTCACGCCGCTCATGAAATCAAGGCTTCCGATCATCCGGCCGGAGATTACGACCGTGACGACGCCCGGCGAGGATGTCGACGTCCTCGTGACCGAAAGAGGGATCGCCATTAACCCGCGGCGCGTCGACTTGTTGGAAAAATTGCAGGGAAGCAAACTCAAGCTTGTTCCGATTGAAGAGCTGTTCCGCCTCGCCCTTTCCTATACCGGGGTTCCGGAAGAGAAGAAAAGAAGCGGTCGCGTCATCGGCGTCGTCCGCTACCGCGATCAGACAATCATTGACACACTCTATCAGATGTAGGAGAAGAAATGAAACTGGCAATTCTATCCGAGGAAAAGGAAAGAATCAAAAGCTTCTTGGAAAGCTTGGATCTGAAATATAACGAACAGGATTACAGTTTTTACATGGAAGACGGTGGACGTGTTATCGCCACCGTTTCTGTTAAAGGGAACATCATCCAAGGTTTCGGAATCGCTCCCGAATACAGGGGGGAAAATCTTGCCGGCAGGATGATTTCGGAAGTGCTCGGTTTTCTTTCCGAAAAGAAAATCTACCGTCTCAAAGTATATACCAAACCTGAGAACTCGGAAGTTTTCAAGGCGTTGGGGTTTTCTGAAATCATCTCCACGACAAACATCTCGCTTTTAGAAACGCCTCCGGGGACGATTTGGAATGTTCTAAACGATCTGAAGAGCGAATATAATGTCGTTGAGGATGACATCGGCTGCGCGGTCCTGAACGCCAATCCCTTCACATTGGGGCACCGCTATTTGGTCGAAACAGCATCCAAACGCCATCAGAGATTCTTGGTCTTTGTTTTGGAAGAGGATCTATCCTTCTTCAAATTCAATGACAGGATCAGGCTTGTGAGGGCGGGAACGGCTGACCTGAAAAACGTCTCCGTCCTTCCATCTTCCCCCTACTTGGTTTCCGCTCTGACTTTCCCGACCTATTTCCTGAAACAGGATGTCGATGAGGTTGCGGAACAGGCGCTTTCCGACGCGCTAATTTTTAAAAAATACTTTCTTCCCGTTTTCGGAATCAAAATGCGCTATTTGGGAACCGAAACCGATCCGGTGACCTTTAAATACAACCGGGCATTGGAAGAGGTTTTGGGTGAAAAACTGACCATCATCACGCGCCGCGAAGCCGAACCGGGAACCATTTCCGCTTCCTTGGTGAGAAAACTCCTCCGGGAAAAGGATTTCAGGACTTTGGAAAAATTGGTTCCGAAAACAACGCTTGAGTTTTTGAAGACCCATGAATGAAATCTTGAAAGCTCGGGAAGAAAGAAGCCTCATCGTCAGAAAAAAATTCAGGGGAAACCCCCTTCTCACGGTCAAAGCAAACACTGCCGGACCCAATAAAAACAATCACCGGGCCCATTTTCTGGTTAGGTATTTCGGAAAACTGCTTCAGGAAAAATTTCCGCTGGTGTATTTGGAATTCCATGGGGGCGCCGACGGTCCCTGGGCGCTCGGGGAATTTTCGAAAAGAAGCGATCACAAGAACGAGTTGATGAAAATAGAAGAAGAGCATCCGCTCGGCAGGCTCATTGATTTGGATTTCTTCCTGACTCCGGAAAAAAGTTTGAGCCGGGACGAACTGGGGTTCGAACCCAGGGGGTGTTTGGCCTGCGAGGGGGAAGGAAGGAACTGCGCCCGGAGCAGGAAACATTCTTTAACGGAGATCGAGGATAAAAGCGAAGAAATCTTTCTGGGGTTTTTGCGTGGGAACATAAAAAGACTATTGGATGAGGCAATCACCATGGAAGCGAGCCTCGATCCGAAATTCGGTCTTGTGACCATCAAATCTTCAGGTTCGCATCCGGACATGGACTTCGACCTGATGATGCGGGCCAAAAAAGCGATACTTGAGCCCCTCACGGAGATCTTCGTTCTCGGTTATGAAGAAGAATTTCTGGAAGCTTTCCGAAAAGCCAGGCTGATCGGGCTTGAAGCGGAAAGGAGAATGTATGGAGCGACCGGTGGCGTAAACTGTTACAAGGGCCTCATTTTTGCCATCGGCATCGTCTTGCTTACATTGGGGCATTGCATCAAAAACAACCGTTACGATATTTTTTCGGCCGTGAAAACAATCGGAGCGGAAGCGGAAAAAGATTTCCATGCCGACCTCCCTTTGACTGACGGGCTCAGGGCATATCATGAGCACGGAATCAAGGGCATCAGGGGGGAAGCGGCAGCGGGGCTTCCCAATGTGAGGAAAGCGCTGGCTAAACTCCATGATTTTTCCCGGGAAAGCCTGTTGCTGGCTTTGATCGGCCTGATTAAAGACGTTGAGGATACGGTATTATTGAAAAGGGCAGGGAGCCTTGAAAAGTACCACCATTACAGAAAATTAATCGGCGACATCCCAATTGACGAAGAGAGAATTCAAGCGATCACAACCGAATGCATTGAACATAATTTAAGTTTTGGCGGCTCTGCCGATTTGTTGATTGTTTCCATATTTTTGAAAAAGGTAGAGGGATGTTTGAAACTTGAATTTGACTTATCCGATCGGAGTGTTTGATTCCGGTCTCGGCGGCCTGAATGTCTTGAGAGAATTGAGAAGGGTTTTGCCGAAGGAGGATTATGCCTATCTTGCGGACAATAAGAATTCTCCCTATGGCATAAAATCGAAAGAAGAGATTGTTGCTCTGGTCAGGGAAGCCATCAAATTTTTTGAAAAGCTTCCGGTGAAATTAATCGTTCTTGCCTGCAACACATCTTCCGCTTATCTCGGCATCCTGCAACAAGAAACAAAATTGCCTGTTCTGGGCGTGATTTTGCCGACGGTGCGGGTGGCATTGAAAAGCGGAAAAGACTTAGCGGTGCTTGCGACAGCGGCGACCATCGATTCCGGAGTTTACCAAAACCTTTTGGGAGAAAAAAAATACCTGAAGAACAGAAAAATTGCTTATTTGAAATGCAGCGAGTTTGTGAGCGCCATCGAAAGCGGCCTGATGAACTGCAGGGAATCAAGAAGATTGGTCCGGGAAAAACTTGGATCGCTGACCAAGCCCGACGCTTTCGTTCTCGCCTGCACGCATTTTGATATGTATCAACCGGAAATTTTGGAATTGTTTCCGGAAGCAAAATTTGTTTCTTCCGGAAAAGCAACCGCAAAGGCGGTGCAGGGATTTCTGAAAAAAAACGGGCTCCTGAGCCCAAAAAAAGAGCCGGGAATGGTTTCGTTATACATCACCGGCGAATTCGAAAATTTTCGGAAACATGCGGATTTGCTTCTGAATCGGCAAGTTTATCAGAAAACGGATTTAAGCGATAAAAGCCTCCTTTTATAAAAAACCCGGGTCAGTCCCGGGTTTTTTTCATTTTCGGTAAAGCAGTCTGCCGCTTGCAAAGATGTCCCCACCCCACAGGTCGTAGGCGACGATGGCGGGGAAATCCTCGACTTCGAGTCGGTATACGGCTTCGGGGCCGAGCTCGGGATAAGCGATGAGCTCGCAGGTTTTGATGCTCTGGCTAATGAGGGCGCCGGCGCCGCCGATGGCGGAAAGGTAGAGTCCGCGGCATTCCTTTAGTTTTTCTCTGAATTCGAGGCTGCGGTCGCCCTTTCCGATCGATATCTTGGCGCCGAGTTCCATGAGCACCATGGCATAGCGATCCATCCTCTGGCTCGTGGTCGGACCCGCGGATCCGATTGCCTCCCCGGGTTTTGCCGGGGTGGGGCCGACATAATAGATGACGGAGTCTTCCAGCTGAAAGGGCAGGGGATTTCCCCTCTCCAGATCTTCCAGCATTCTTTTATGCGCCGCGTCCCGGGCGGTGTAAATGACTCCGGAGAGGAGCAACCCTTCCCCGCTTTTGAGATCCAAAATTTCACTTTCGGTAAAAGGCAGTTTAATTTTTTTCATCTTCCACCTCAGATGACGCGGCTCCTATGGCGCGCCGCGTGGCATTGGAAATTCACGGCCACGGGCAGGCTTGCGATGTGGCAGGGGTAGGAATTCACTTTGACCGCAAGCGCGGAGACGATCCCTCCGAAACCCATCGGCCCGATGCCTGTTTTGTTGATTGCTTCCAGTAATTCTTTTTCCAGTTTCCTGTCCAAGGGATGCTCCGCTTCGTCTTCGATGTCCCTCAGGAGCGCTTCCTTTGCAAGCAACGCCGCTTTTTCGAGGGTTCCGCCGATGCCGACGCCGATCACGAGGGGAGGACAGGGCTTGCCTCCTGCGGAAAGCACGGCTTCGAGAACGGTTTTTTTAATTCCATCCTCGCCTTCCCCGGGAGACAGAATCTTTACGAAACTCACGTTTTCGCTTCCCGCGCCCTTTGTTGCCAAGGAGATTTTGATTTTGTCTCCGGGAACGATTTTCGTGTGCAAGACAGCAGGTGTGTTGTCGCCGGTGTTCGTGCGCTCGAGCGGGTGCCGAACCACCGATTTCCGCAAATACCCTTGCGCATAAGCTCTCCGCACGCCTTCATTCACGGCTTCTTCCAAATCACCCTGAAAAATAACCTCCGAGCCGATTTCCAGGAAAACGATCGCCATGCCCGTGTCCTGACAGAGCGGCATGTTTTTTATTTTCGCCAGCTCCGCGTTCTCATTGATTTTCTCCAAGACATTCCTTCCCAGGGGGCTTTCTTCTTTTTTGATCGCTTCCCTGATTTTTTCCCAAACATTTTCTTCCAAAACGCAGGCTGCTTCCAAAATCATTTCCCGAATGTTTTCGGTGATTGTCTCCAAATCGATTTTACGCATCTTCATCCTCCGTCTTATTATAACATTTTTCAAATTTTTTGAAAAGCAATGTTGGAAAGCACTTTCCCTGATGAAAAACCTACGCATCTTCAAAGAGACTTAAATACATCAGAGCATACTTTTTACCCACTTTATAATAATGGAAAACCAAAGGGATGACTATTCCCAATGTAAGGAATCTAACATCGCCGGGATCAATGGCAGCCAATGATGAAAGCAACAAATAGGCAAGATACAACAAAACAAACAATACAAAAACATAAACCAATAAAGCCACGGAAGGTGCGAATTCTTTGCCTTGTCTTCTGTTAAAATAAGTGGTGATCACAATCAAGCAAAAGCTAAACCCATAAAACACAATTAATGCTATCTTGCCCCTATAAACAAAATGATTCATGAACAGAATGGCAAGCAAAAAAAAGTATAATTTTTGCCTGGAAATGTATTTCATCTTTTATTTCTTCCTCTGACAACTCAGTTTTTATTGGCCTGCCGAATAAAATTTTTCACTTCTTTGCAAACAGTATAACATTTTTTTAATTTAAGATAAAGAAAGAGTTTTATTGGAAAAGCATGGTTGCCAGCGCTTGAATAATGGCCGCGAATGTGCTAAAATGAAATCGGTGGAATTATGGCAAAAGACGCTATTGGAATAGTTGATTTGGGGCTCGAAGGTTTCAGCATCGCGAAGATTTTGGCGGAAAACCTTAAGAAAGAAAAAATTGTTTATGTCACCGATTTGACTTATGAATCCCATCTTAACGTGACGGACAATGAAATCGGGGAGATTGTAAAAAGGTGCGTTGGGGCATTGGCTGCTCATAACCCGAAACTGGTCATCGTCGCCTCCGGTATAATCGTGGAGCGGGCGGCTTCGGTGATTTTGGATTTGGTTGTGCCCTCCGTGAATATTGTAGAAACATTGATTGATTATGCGAACAGCAAGTATGAGCAGAAGAACATGGTTTTGCTGGCAAAAGAAGTTCTTTTGGAAGCGAATTTGTTCCAAAGGAATTTGAAATACAACCGCCTATATCAGATCCCATCCGATGAGTTGGATGAGGTTGTGAAAGCGGGGATGACGAAGACTTCGCGCTCTTTCAATGCCGTTTTTGAAAGTTTCAAAACTGTCATGAAAAAACCAGTTGACCTGGTCATTGCTGCCACGCCCGGATTGAGCACGTTGGAAACGGAGATGAGGGAATACCTGGATTTCCAGGAGGTGACCAATCTCGGCATGATTTATTTCGAAAGATTGTCAGGGGGAAGGCTCGTCAATCTGAATGCGCGGGGACGGGGCGGTTTTTTTGTTTACAGCACTCTCCCGAAAAAAGAATTCAAGAAATATCCGGGGGTAAAGGACTGCAAATTTAAATACAGGCAAATCGAAAGCAAGGAAGGGAGCGGGTTTGATGCAGGAAAAGATCAGTAAACTAGCTAAAATTTTGAAGAACACGGACAATTTGGTTTTCTTCGGAGGCGCGGGAGTTTCGGTTGCTTCCAACATTCCCGATTTTCGCGGGAGTTCGGGGCTCTTTCAGGAGGAATGGGATAATCCTCCCGAAGTCATGCTTTCCCGTTCTTTTTTTGATTCTCACCCCGAAGAGTTTTTCCGCTTTTATATAGCGAAAATGATTTATCCCGACGCAAAGCCCAATCCGGCGCATCTGGCGCTGGCGCGGCTTGAGGAAATGGGCAAGCTGAAGGCAGTGATCACCCAGAACATTGACAATCTCCATCAGGAAGCCGGAAGCAAAAATGTGATCGAACTGCACGGCACGGTCATGAAGAATCATTGCCTGAGCTGCAAGAAATTCCATCCGCTTGCATATGTTTTGGAAGCGGAAGGCATTCCATACTGCGAATGCGGAGGCATCGTGAAGCCCGACGTGGTTTTGTATGAGGAGCAGCTTTCAGGCAATGCTTTGGAAAGCGCGTGGAATTACATCGCGAAGGCGGACGTTTTGCTCGTCGCGGGGACTTCGCTTTTGGTCAATCCGGCCGCTTCTTTGGTACGAGCTTTTTCGGGAAGCTATTTCGTCATCATCAACATGAGCGCGACTCCTTTTGACACGCACGCGGATTTGGTCATCAGCGGGGATGTTGCGGAAGTGTTGCCGGCAGCGCTGGCCGAAATGCAATAAAAAAACAAGGGTCAACCTTGTTTTTTTAGAGGCTATGAGAAGTTCTGATTCGCGAATTTCCTTTCCGTCTGCCGGATTTTTGCCGGTTCCGCCGGACTTATTTGGTACCAGCCCCGGGCGGAGATTTTTTGCGAGATTTCGTCCTGGATTCTCAGGAATTCAAAAAGGCAGGCGTTGAATGCTTCGCGGACTTCGGGGGTGGCGGCTTCCACCGTCCCGTTAAGCAACAAATCGCAATTGAATTTTACCGTAGAAAGAAGATCGTTCATCAATTCTTTGTCATTCATATGCATCTCCGTCACTGCAAGATTTTAAATATCCGCAAATAAGCTTCCTCGGCCCTGGTTTCCAGTTCCTTGCAATATGCTTTCAACTCGCGGTCCTGCATCATATTCGCGTGGTTCCGGCATTTGGTGTGGAGAAGGAGCATCTGAGTCAGCGCGTCTTCCACATAAAGCAATTCTTTTTCGCTCATAATCATTCCTCCGAGTTTTATAATGTTCAAAATCTGGTTATTTATACTTGCTTGAAGAAATTTGCCTTTTGGTGTATAATAAATATCATGTTTTATTGAAAAGGGTGGAGTTCGATGGACGTAAGCAAACAAATCGAAAAACAAATCAAGAAGCAAAAACTCATACTTGAAAGCCCGAATTTATACAGAAGCATCATGGTTCTGGCTCTGCCCATATTCTTGAGCAATTTCATGAAGGCGTTTAACGACCTCATAGACATGTATTTCGCTTCGACCCTGCTTGATCCGGCCAAGGAAGGCGCCGGCAGGGCGGCGATTACCATTCCCGGTCCCGTCTTCATGATTTCCGCGGCTCTCGCCATCGGTTTCATGACCGCGGGCGCTGCGATGATGGCTCAGTATCTGGGCGCGAAAAGGAAGGAAAACGCGCGCCGGGTTGCCGGGCAACTTTTATTGCTTTGCTCGCTCATCGGTCTTTTGATGAACATCGTGGTTTTTTTGATTGCTCCCCCTTTGGTCAGAGCGATGGGCGCAGAAGGCCAGACCATGGAATACATGATTCAGTATTTAAGGATCAGGTCCTTCGAAATGGCCCCCCTCTTTGCTTTCTTCGCCTTCCAAGCGACGCGCACGGCGAGCGGTGACACTGTGACGCCCTTCATTCTGAACCTGGTCATGATTTTTACAAACATCCTCTCAACCTATATTTTCATGAAATTTTTGGATTTGGAAGTAGCGGGGGCGGCTTACGGAACCTTGCTCGGAAATGTCATCATCGCGCCCGTGTTTCTGTTCTTGATGTTTAAGAAAAACGCAAGGCACATCCACATCTCATTCAAGAATTTGAGAATTGACCACGATTTAATCAACCGGCTCTTTAAATTGTCCTGGCCGGCCGCCGTCGGTCAAGCGCTCACCTCGATCGGTTTTTTGATTCTGAACACGATTATCTTTTCCTTCGGACCGGCAACGGTCGACGCCTTCCAAGTGGGGAATAAAATCAATTCGATGATTTTGATGCCGGCGATGGGCGTCGGCAGCGTGACCGCGACCTTCGTCGGTCAGAACATCGGTGCGCGGAACATCCCCAGAGCACGGCAATCCGTCCGGAGCGCGATGATTCTCACCGTCGTCATTGCCATCATCGGCTGCCTGGCGATTCTTCCCATTCGGGAACTGATTATCAAAATCTTTTTGGAAGACACGCCCGAATCGCTCGAACTGAGCGTCGAATACATGTTCTTCATTCTCACGGGGCTCCCGCTGATGAGCATTTTCCAGGTTTTCATGGGAACCTATCAGGGGAGCGGGGAAACGATGTACAGCCTGATTCTTGCTTCGGCGCGGCTCTGGCTGATCAGGATCCCCTTGGTCGCACTCTTCAAAAACGTGCTTGAACTGCCGTCGTCAACGATTTGGTATGCGATGATCGTGAGTAATTTCGCCGCGGTCTATCTCGGCACGATTCTCTACACGCGCTGCCGCTTCCAGCCCCGCGTGAAACTGGAGGCGCGGGAAGGAGCGGGAGCATGAGATTGGAGGATTTTGATTACGGCGTCGTTGACATCCGCGACTACCTCCGCCACCGCACCCTGAGAAACAAGGACTGGATTAAAAGCATCATTGTCTTTGTATTCCCCTACGCCAACGATGCGCCCAAAGCCGAGGGCTATCTCACCGCCAAATACGCATACGGCAGGGATTATCACATTGTCATCAAAAACAAGCTTGAGGAAATCGCAGAAACTTTGGGGTTTGAAAAATACGAGGCGATGACGGACATCAGCTATCTTGACGAAAAACTCTGCGCGGTGCTCGCCGGTTTGGGAAGAATCGGGAAAAACAATCTTCTGCTGACTCCGAAATACGGCTCCCGCGTTCTGATTGGCGAAATCGTGACCTCCGTGGTTTTTCCGAAAACGGAAAGCGAACTCCCCAATCCCTGCATCGACTGTTTCCTTTGCGTGAAGAACTGCCCGACTGATGCCCTCAGGAACGGTTTCAATAAAAAAAAGTGCTTGTCCTATCTGTCGCAGAAAACAAGCGCAGATTACGAACTCTATGACAAAATGGAGCTTGCGGTGGGCTGCGATGTCTGCCAGGACGTCTGTCCCCTGAACAGGAAGGAATACGATTATCCGGAAGAGTTCCGTTTTGATCCGAAATCCCGCTTTGTATTGCAGGATTTCCTGGAGATCGGCGAAAAAAACTTCCGGGAACACTATCAGGACAAGGCTTTCGCTTTTCTGGGATACAGAAAGATTTTGAGAAATCTCTTGGTTCTGGAAGCAAACAAAGGGAAACTGCGCCCGGGGGAGCTTGAAAAATATGCCGGGCTCTATGAGGACGCTTGGTTCAAAAAACACATGGGACATCTGAAAGGAAGACTTGCTGGTGGGAAAGATTAATTTGGTACTCTACGAGCCGGAAATTCCGCAGAACACCGCCAACATTATGCGAACCTGCCTCGCGACGGGAGCGGGACTGCATTTGATTGAGCCCCTAGGCTTCAGAATGGATGACAAGTATCTGAAAAGAGCGAGCGCCAATCATCTGCAGTTTTTCGATGATTATAGGATATATAAGAATTTTTCGGAATTTTTGGATAAGAACAATGGGAAAATGATCTTTTTGACGCGCTACGGCTTGAAGAATTTTTATGACATTGATTTCAATAAAATTGAAGAAGACATATTTTTGATTTTGGGAAAGGAATCAACCGGAGTCGATTATGGGATCCTGCGGGAAAACATTGATGCTTGCTATCGGTTGCCGATGAGTTCGCAGGTCCGGTCATTGAATTTAAGCAATGCCGCGGCGGTTGTGGTTTATGAAGTTTTGCGTCAAAAAGGATTTCAGGGCTTGAGTTTTTATGAGCCGGAAAACTTCAAAGGCAAGAATTTCCTCATAAAATGAATGATAATCTCCGTTTTCAACGTAAATAATAGGATTGTAGAATGGAGGTTAAAAATGAGGAAAAAGAAAAACTATTCCGTATTCAACAACTTCAACAAACACTACCATTACATGAAGGAACCGAATTATTTCGATGAATACGAGAATGAGTTTTCGGAGGATTTGTTCCGCAACCTTGACCGCGGAATCGCCAATGGCCGTAAAAAGGATGCCGAAGAGCATGGTACAAGTAATACTCCACGGAGCGGTGAATCCGCGGATGGCTGACATTCTATGCCTGACAGTTCTTTAAGAACTGTCTTTTTTTTCTACCTTTTTCTTAACAAGCACCGGCGGTTATGGTATAATAAACAAAAACAAGGGTGAGTTATGAAACAATATCTGGATTTTTTGCGATTCATACTGGAAAACGGAAAACAGAAAAACGACCGCACAAACACGGGAACGATATCCGCCTTCGGTTATCAGATGCGTTTTGATCTGAGCGAAGGATTCCCATTGCTTACAACCAAAAAAGTCCATTTGAAGTCCATCATCCACGAATTGCTTTGGTTCATCAAAGGCGACACCAACATCAGGTATCTTGTGCAGAACGGGGTCAGGATTTGGAACGAATGGCCCTTTGAGAAATATCGGAAAAGCGCTGCCTACCGAGGAGAAAGTTTGAATGTATTTGTTTCAAAAATAAAAGAGGATGCGGAGTTCGCCGAAAAATGGGGCGATCTCGGCCCTGTTTACGGTCGCCAATGGCGCGCTTTTCGGGGCGCAGAAAAAACGGTCGACCAATTGCAAGAAGTCATTACGGAAATAAAAACAAACCCAGATTCCCGGCGCCTGCTCGTCTCCAGTTGGAACCCCACGGAAATCGAGGGAATGGCGCTCCCCCCCTGCCACACGCTCTACCAGTTCTATGCGCGGGAAGGGGAACTGTCCCTCCAACTCTATCAGCGGAGCGCTGACGCATTTTTGGGAGTCCCCTTTAACATCGCCTCTTATTCCCTGCTGCTGATGATGGTTGCGAACGTGACTGGGCTCGAACCCAAAGAGTTCGTCCATACGATCGGGGATGCTCACATCTATCTCAACCACCTCGAGCAGGTCAATTTGCAACTTTCCCGCTCTCCGCGAAAACTTCCGAAAATGCTCATCAAGAGAAAAGCAGAGGCAATCGAAGATTTCCGCTACGAGGATTTTGAACTCCTGGATTATGAACCCCACCCTGCCATCAGAGCGGAGGTTGCGGTATGATTTCCATTGTCGTGGCGTTGGCGAAAAACAATGTCATCGGAAAAAAGGGAAGCCTCCCGTGGTATTATCCCGAAGACCTGAAATACTTCCGGAAACTCACCTGGGGGCATAAAATCCTGATGGGAAGAAAAACCTTCGAATCGATCATCAACAGAAACAAAAAACCGCTCCCGGGAAGGAAGCACATGGTTGCGACCAGGGATCCCCATTTCTTTCATCCGGAAATTGAGGTAATCCGTGATCTGGAAGCATTTCTGAAACAGGATTTTTCGGAAGAGCTCTTCGTCATCGGTGGCGCGGAAATCTACAGAGCCGCGCTTCCCCACGCGCAGCGCTTATACATCACTCACATTGAGAAAGAATATGAGGGGGACGTGCATTTTCCCGAAGTCGATTTCAGCCGCTACCGGCTCCTTGACAAGAAGAAAAGCAACGAACTCACATTTTGCGTATACGAGAGGATCGAATCATGCTAGTGCTCTTTGTTTCCATCTTCGCAGCCATCGCGACTGCGCTCTTCACATATTTCTACCTCCTTCCCCAGGACAAATTTTCCTGGTGGAACATTCCCGCCGTTTTTGCCGGGAGCTGGGTCGTGATCTTCCTTCTCTTTGTTCTCTTCTTGGTTTTCATCGCCGCCCTGCATTCGAAGAAGACGAAGGTAATAAAACCGAAAGCGATCTATCCCTTTTTCATCTACCATGTCGCGGTTTTTCTGAGATGGCTATACAACATCCGGGTCGTTTTCGAAAACAAAGAAGCGCTTCCGAAGGATGGGAAATTCCTCCTGGTTTTGAATCACCAATCAATGCTCGATCCAATCGTGACCATCTCCTGCATGAAGGGTTATGACGTGGTTTTCATTCTCAAGGATTTGCTGATGAAAGTGCCCTTCGTGGGCCGCTATCTCCATGCCGCGGGGTTTCTGCCGATTGACCGCAAAAACGACCGCAAAGCCCTGGAAAACATCCTTCTCGGCATTAAGCGCCTCGAAGGGGGAGGAACGCTCGCAATCTATCCCGAAGGGACCAGAAGCAAGGACGGAAGGGTATTGGAATTCCGGGACGGGGCTTTCAAGCCCGCATTGAAAGCAAAAGTTCCGATCGTGGTCATGTGCGTGGACGGTTTCCATAAAAAACGTGTCAAGCTGCCCCTCGTCCCCGCAAAAGTCCATCTCAAGATCTGCAAAGTCCTTCCCTACGAGGAAATCAAGGACCTCCACACCAGCGATATTTCGGAACTCACCAGAAAGATGATCATCGAAAACATAGAAGCCGCCAGGAAAAAATACGATTGGCTCAACTGAATGCATTTCCTCGGAAATGCATTTTTATTTGCTTTCTTCGGGATTTGATGATAAAATTTTTTTGGATGCCATGAAAAGCCTTGCGTCCGTGGAATCTTCGTGTTTCTTTGAAAAATGATGCAAAAATTTGGTATCAGGGAACGGAGATTTGGTTAACATAAAAAATAGCAACTAGATTAGGAGGTTTTGTTTATGTTAACTGGCGTTTGGCTGCTTGTGGCATTGATTGTGTCCATAATCGTCATGATCTTTATGATTTCGAAACTGAAGGTTCATCCGTTCCTGGCGATCCTCACGGTTTCAACCGTCCTTGCCTTGTTCTCCCTTCCGATCGATGAAATACCGGGGACCATCAATGCTGGTTTTGGCGGAACCATGACCAGCATCGGCATTGTCATCATCTTGGGCTCTTTGATCGGCTTCGTCGTTGAGAAGACCGGCGCGGCCGTCAAAATCGCGGATGTCGTGGTGCGCCTCGTCGGAAAAAGATTTCCGGAACTGGCGCTCCTGATCATGGGTTGGATCGTATCCATCCCCGTGTTCTGCGACAGCGGTTTCGTGATTTTGAGCCCCATCAGAAAGTCCCTCCGCGCCCGGACCAAGAAATCGGCGGTTGCCATGACCGTCTGTCTTTCTCTCGGTCTCTATGCTTCCCATGTTTTCATTCCGCCGACTCCGGGACCGGTGGCCGCCGCGGCCTATCTGGGCTTGGCCGACAATCTCCTGCTCGTGATCGGGATGGGCGCTTTGGTCTCGGTCTTTGCTTTGGTTCCGTCCTATTTGTTTGCAAAATACATCGGGAAAAGGGTGCAATCCAAAGAAGACAGGGACCAAGAAATCCAGGATTCATTTGAAGAATTGAAAGATGAATACGGCAAACTCCCCAATGCCTGGCTTTCGTTCGCTCCAATCGTCATCCCCGTTCTGGCCATGGCCTTGGGGTCGCTTGCCAACATTTTCGGCTGGGGCAGGTTTTTCACTTTCATCGGCGCCCCCGTCATCGCGCTCTTCATCGGCGTGATCATGAGCGTCATCCTGCTCTTCGTTACCGGTCAGATCAAGGATTTCAATCCGCTCACGAACGAGAACCTGAAAATCGTGGGACCGATCATTTTCATCACGGCGGCGGGAGGAGTATTGGGGCGCGTCATCGCCGATGCGGGCGTCGTTGAATTCGTTAAAGAAAATGCCGGGAATTTGCGAATGCTCGGAATCCTCTTTCCCTTCATCATTGCCGCGATCCTGAAGATCGCCCAGGGCTCTTCGACGGTCGCGATTACCACCACGGCCGCGATGATGGGCCTCTTCACCGATCCCAACTCAATCACCGCCGCTTTGGGCTTCACGACGCCGGCGGCAGCGGCTCTGGTTGTCATGGCGATCGGCGCGGGTTCAATGACGGTATCCCACGCGAACGACAGCTATTTCTGGGTCGTGACCAATCTGAGCGGCTTGAGTGCGGAACAAGGTTATAAAACGCAAACTTTGGGAACGCTCGTTTCCGGAATCGGAGCGATTATCGGCATTGCCCTGCTCAGTTTAGTGTTCATGTAGATTTATAAGGAGTGCATATGAAATTTGTCCTGATACCCGATTCTTTCAAAGGCACGCTTTCGAGCCTACGGGTGTGCGAAATCATCGAAAGCGAAATCAAGAAAAAATTCACCGCCGAAGTCATCAAGATTCCGGTCGCGGACGGCGGCGAAGGCAGCGTCGACGCATTCTTGGCCGCGGTCGGGGGCGAGAAAGTCTTTCTTGAGGTCACCGGTCCCCATTTTGAAAAGATTGAAGCCTTTTACGGTTTGATCGACGAAGGAAAATGCGCGGTCATCGAAATGGCCGCCTGCAGCGGTCTCACGCTCGTGGAAGGAAGGAAGAATCCCACCAAGACCACAACTTATGGCGTTGGCGAACTGATTTTGGACGCCGCCGGGCGAGGGGTCGAAAAAATCATCGTCGGTCTGGGCGGAAGCGCGACGAACGATGGCGGCTGCGGTTGCGCGGCGGCGGTCGGCATCCATTTTTATGACCGGAACGGGAAGAGCTTTGTGCCCGTCGGCGGCAATTTGGGCGAAATCCAAAAAATCGACGCTTCCGGCTTCGCAAGAGCCTTGCAAGGAATCGAAATCGTCACGATGTGCGACATCGACAACCCCCTCTACGGCAAGCAGGGCGCGGCCCATGTCTTCGGGCCCCAGAAGGGGGCGGACCCCGACATGGTCGAGTTCTTGGATGAGAATCTTAGGGCTCTTGCGGAAGTGGTCGCCCGGGACCTTGGTTTTAAAGAATGGGATTTCAAGGGAGCAGGCGCGGCCGGGGGCATGGGTTACGGGATGCGGGTATTTTTGAATTCGAAAATCCAAATGGGCATCGAAACCGTCCTCGACACCGTCGGCTTCGACGAGCTTGCGCGCGGGGCGGATTACGTGATCACCGGCGAAGGTCGGCTTGATTACCAGTCGCTTCGGGGAAAGGTCGTCATCGGAGTCGCCAGGCGCGCAAAAAAACAGGGCGCGAAGGTCATCGCCGTCGTCGGTTCTTTGGGCGAGGGTTATGAAGGCGCTTATGAAGAGGGCGTGGATGTGATTGTTGAAAGCAATTATTTGAAGCTGCCGTTCGAAGAAGTGAAACCTAGAGCGGAAGCTGATCTGAGGAAGGCAGTTTCGGACATGCTTGAGGAATTATAAAAAGCAAGGCTCAGTCGGCCTTGCTTTTGATTTGTGCGATGATGTTAAAATCTTTGATTTCAATTTTGCCGTCCTTCACTTCCAGATAATTGAGGGAAGAATTTTTCAAAGACAAGCGGAAATCGAAGTTCGGGTCAACGGCAACAAGTGCCGCTTTGATGAATTGCGCATGGCTCACGAGGAGCACTTTCTTTCCCCGGTATTTTTCAATGATCTTCGAAAGCGTGCTTTTTGCCCTAGCGAAGAGAGCTTCCTTGGTTTCGACTTCGGGATGCCCTTTTTCCAGCAAATCATACATGGCATCGTTCAACGGGCTTCCTTCCAAACTCCCGAAATTGCGTTCGGTCGCCTCCGGAACGATGATGATTTCCTTGTCGTAACCGATCTCTTCCGCTATCATCTCCGCGGTTTTTATTGCCCGGCTTAAGGGACTGGAGAGGATGAAATCCCAATCCGGATCCCTTTCCGCAAGATGCCTCCCGACCGCCCGGGCCTGTTCTTTCCCGAATACGTTCAAGGGGATGTCCGTCCGCCCTTGGAGCAGAGTGTTGATATTCCAATCGGTCTGCCCATGTCTGATCATGCAAATAATCATCTTGCTCACTCCGTTTTATTTTCCTTACTAGTATAGCATATTTCCGAAAAATATGCTATAATAAATGTTACCTTAAGGAGTGATAACGTTTGCGAGCAGTTGATTTGATCATAAAAAAGAAAAACGGTGGAACCCTGACGAGGGAAGAAATTAAATTCCTCATCAAGGGCTATGTGGACGGAAGGATCCCCGATTATCAGATGAGCAGCCTTCTGATGGCGATCTGTTTCCAAGGCATGAATGAGCAGGAACAATCCGACCTGACGCTGGAAATGCTGTTGAGCGGTGAGAGAATCGATCTCTCCTCGATAAATGGCATTTGCGTTGATAAACATTCCACTGGCGGCGTCGGCGATAAAACCACCCTGGTGGTTGCGCCCCTGGCGGCAGCCTGCGGCCTGAAAATGGCAAAAATGAGCGGCCGCGGTTTGGGCCATACCGGCGGCACCTTGGACAAACTCGAAGCGATTCCCAATTTCCGGATCGCACTTTCCCCAAGAGATTTTTTCCGACAGGTCGAAGAAATTTCGCTTGCGGTTGCGGGCCAGACCGCCAACATCGCCCCAGCTGACAAAAAACTCTATGCCCTCCGCGATGTCACCGGCACCGTCGAAGCTGTCGGTCTGATCGCTTCCTCGATCATGTCCAAGAAACTGGCGAGCGGAGCCACTCACATCTTGTTGGATGTAAAAGTTGGGGACGGGGCATTCATGAAGGATTTAGATTCCGCCCGGGAACTGGCGAAAGCGATGGTTGCGATCGGCAACCGCAACGGCAGGGTGACTGCCGCGCTCCTGACCGACATGGACCAGCCGCTTGGATCAGCGGTCGGAAATGCCTTGGAGGTAATTGAAGCGATTGAAACCCTGAAAGGCAGGGGACCGAAGGATCTTGAGGAACTCTCCCTGAGGATCGTATCCGAACTCCTGCTGATGACTGGACTGGAAAATTCGGAAGAAGAAGCTTCCGCACGCGCGAAACGGGCTTTGGAAGACGGTTCCGCCCTAAACAAATTCCGGCAGATGATTGAGTACCAGGGCGGAGACGCGCGCGTCATCGAGGATTATTCCCTCCTGCCCGCGGCAAAAATCACAATCGAAGTCAGGGCCAATTCCGAAGGGCATGTGAGAAATGTCAGAGCGCTCGCGATCGGCAACGCGGCAATGCTTCTCGGAGCCGGCAGAGTGACCAAAGAAGACGAAATCGATCTTGCGGTCGGAATCAAAGTGCATGCGAAAGTGGGAGACCGCATCAAGAAGGGCGATTTGCTTGCCACCGTGCACGGAAACGAAAAGAATCTGGAGGAAGCCGTGGATATGGTCAGAAGCGCCTTCGAAATATCGGATCAAAAAATCGTACCCAATAAATTGATACTGGATGTCATAAAATAAGCAATCTTAAAATACCTTGGCTGGTTCATGAAAAAAGAACATATCATTGTTTTTGCCGTTCTTTTCACTAATGCGCTCACGGTTCCGCGGAAACACATCGCGATCAATGCAGTGACGAGCAAAAAACTCACCAAAGCCAAGGTAATTTGTCGGCAATCTCCGCCGCCGTGATTAAGCGGTCATTAAGAAAACAAGCATTTGTTCATTGCCGGGACTCTTCCCGGAAAAGCAAAAATCTTTCCTGAGGTTGGCCTCTTGCATTGCGAGGCTGAACGTTTCAGACACAGCACGCCTTCTGAAGTGCTCGGATGGATTTTCTTTCTTCCAAGCTTTGATCAAACCGATTGCCCTGATTTTCTATGAGGCGGTTGCTGTCATCCGTAATCTTCACAGGGTGACACTTGCGACCTCCTCGATACGTTTGACGTTGGACAGGCTGGAAAAGCGCTTTTCAGAAGCACAACCGCCGATATGCGTGGCTTCTTTGAAAAATCCGCATCCTGGACAAAGGAACGACATTGACAGCAAAACCGATCTGATCCAAACGCTTCCCAAAGAAAGAACGGCCTTTGTCATCGCCCATCGTTTCCGCATGGACATAATCTATGTGCTTGAGGGCGGAAGGATTTTGGAAGCCATCAGGTTCTATTCCAAAAAGAAAACGGCATCTACCGGTACTTGTACGATGCCATGAATCAGGAGGTAATATGCCATTAGCAGTAGAGCAGATATTAAGAGTGATTGCGTCCGCCCTGGTCGGCGCCGCAATCGGTTATGAAAGGGAAATCAAAAATAAACCTGCGGGATTCTTCACATTCACTTTGGTCTGCATGGGGAGCTGCCTGATCGCCATCCTGCAAGAAAACATCTTCAGAGATTTAGGCGGCGATCCGGG
>LFRY01000057.1:776-78182 GCA_001512995.1 Acholeplasmatales bacterium DTU067 | reverse complement strand
GACGGAATCCGTTAGCACCAATTTCCCGTCAAGGATGATTCCGACCCTGTCGCAAATCTTTTCCACAAGATTCATAATGTGCGTGCTGATGATGATGCTCTTCCCCCGAGCCCGTAAGTCCAAGAGAAAATCCGTCACTGTTTTGGCAGTGATGACATCCAAACCATTGGTCGGCTCGTCAAAAATGACGACTTCGGGATCGTTCACCAGCGAAATGGCAATTGATGTTTTTTGTTGCATGCCGCTGGAAAGCTCTCCGATTTTCACTTCCGCAAACCTATCGATTCCGAATTTTTCAAAAAGGAATCTCTTCCTCCGCGCCGATATTTCGGAATCAATTCCATAAAAGGAAGAGAAATAATCGAAAAGGTAATTGGGCGTGAACATCTTTTCCAGTTTCAAATCATTGGTCAGAAAGGCTATTTTTTTCTTGATGTTAACTTCGTCTTTGATGCTTACTCCTTCTACAAAAACCTCCCCCGAATCGGGCTTGATTAGAGTCGCGATGCAACGCAAGGTCGTCGTCTTTCCGGCCCCGTTCGGTCCGAGCAGTCCGAAAATCTCACCCCTGTAAGTGGTGAAGGAAATGTCGTCGACCGCAACTTTGACTTTGCTCTTGCTTCCTTCAAGTTGCCTTTGTTTATTGGACATGCGGAATGTCTTCCGCAAGTCCCTTATCACAATGGATTCCTGCATATTGCATATTCCTTTCTATATCTTCACTAATATGATATAACATCTCGTAATTAATATACAAGAAAAAAATATGTATGATTGTAAATGATTTGAGACCAAATAAGTGAAAGAAGAGACAACAAAGGGGTATAAGGGGGAATGTGTCCCCCTTAGTATCTGGGGCGCGCGAAAAAGTTTTATGCGGTTTTGAGCCAGTTCACCATATCGGTTTCAAGCAGCTCAAGCCTTCTTTTTTCAAAGGAGTCATGCCAATTCTGTTGGATCTGTAGAGATATCTTTGGCCTTGTTTTTGAAGGTCTTCGTAGCTATAAAACCTGAGTGTTGAATAGAAACGTTCATTGTCGGTTCGATGGCTTCTTTCCACTTTGCCGTTATGCCTCGGAGTTCTTGAACAATCCCAAGCCTTTCACACTCTCTGTCAAACGGATGCACTCTCTCTGTTTCCTTGAAATAACTGAATTCCTGACCATAATTCGTCTGAACAATTCTTAGTACATAACCGAAGTGTCTTATCATCCTTCTGAGGAACGTCACATGGCTATTTTATCACAAAGATTTCACTATATCAAAACAAAATTTCATGCAGTTACCACTTATCGTACCGGACGTTATTCTGTCTACCACATCTGTACGAAATACCACATCTCCAAAGCTTCCCTGATGCGCTGGAATAAAGCCTTTGACGGCACCATTGATTCCCTTAAGGAGAAAAGCGACAAGCCTAAACCCACGGGAAAGATTATGTGGTTATCTTCTTTCGCATCTTATACAATACTTGGTCTCATATGTATTGTAATATAACAGCTATTAATATACAAGAAAAAAAATAAAGGTTGCTTCAAAAAGATGGGTGTAGTATAATACTTTTTAAAGCGAGAAGAGAAATATGGCAATAGTTGCGATTCAGAAATGTTCTACTTATGAAAAGGAAGTTTTGAAAGAAAAAATCAGGAACTGCCTTGATGCAATCGGGAGCGCGGAGTTTCTGAAACCGGGAATGAAGGTTTTTCTAAAACCGAATTGCGTCGGTGCCTTTCCTCCCGAATTAGGAATCACGACGCATCCCGTTTTTCTGGAAGCGGTGGTCGAGATTTTGAAGGAATACACGGATGACATCATCTTCGGTGACAATCCCGCGACCAGGGACATCATTCCGGTATTAAAAAAATGCGGTCTCTACGAGATTGCTTTGAAACACAACCTAAAAATCTTCCGCGGGAATGATCTCATCACGATCAAGAATCCTAACCCGAGGATTTTTTCTGAGTTCCAAGTTTCACGGGAAATGATTGAAGTCGATTTGTTGGTGAATCTTCCGAAACTGAAAACCCATTCCCTCACTTACATGTCGGTGGCGGAAAAGAATCTCTTCGGAATGATTTACGGACTCAGCAAAGCCGGCTGGCATGTCCGGGCCAACAACCCCCTGCAATTCGGGGAAGCCCTGAATGATTTGTACGGCGCGATTCTTAAAGCCTATGAGGGAAGAAGAATGCTCCATCTCTGCGACGGCATTCTCGGTTTGGAGGGCGAAGGCCCGGGAACAGGGGGCAGGCCAAAAGCTGCGGGCGTGATTTTTGCTTCTGCAGATGCAGTGAGTTTGGACCGCGTCGCCGCATCCGTCTGCAAACTCGATCCCGAAAAGATCTTTGTTACGAAAATTGCCCATGAAAGAGAATACGGCGAGGGTGATTTGAAAAACATTGACATTGTCGGGGAGAGCTTGAGCGCTTTCGAAGACTTGAAATTCCAAGAAGCCGTCAATCCACACAGCACTTTCGGGCTGAGATTGTTGAAGTATAACTTTTTGCGCAATCTTCTCCTTGAACATCCCCGGATTGACCGCGAGCGCTGCATCAAATGCGGGGAATGTGTGAAAATCTGCCCTCCGAAAGCTTTGAAATTCAAAAAAGCTTTCCCGCATTTACGGAAAAGCGACTGCATCCGCTGCTGGTGCTGCGCTGAGGTGTGTCCAAAAAATGCGATATTGAAATCAAAAAGACCCCTGATCGGCAGGATTGCCCTAAAAAACAGGGATTAAAAAAAGCAGGCATGTTGCCTGCTTTTCTCATTCACCTGCGCCTGCGATAATAAATCGGATAGTAAAGATAATTATAAGAGAAATAGCGCGGATAATTATAATGACCCAGATAATAGGACGGGTAGTCCTGCGGTTTGGTTGCGGTTTTTATTTTCGGCTTTTCGGAGACGATTTTTTCACCATCCTTCGTTATCTCGATAGATTTTATGGACTCGGCCTGGCCAAAATCAAGCTCCTGCTCGCCTCCGTCATCTTCCTGGAATGCCGCAACTTCAGCCGTCTCAATTTCTTCATCGGAAAGCTTCGGATAATAATCCTCCACAAAAGGCTCCATTTCGCTCACGTCATCTTCAATCGCCTCCGTGAGCGGAGGGATTTTAAGTTTCGTTCCGGGAATCAGCCGGTCCCAAACACGGATGTGCCTGTTCTCTTCCACAAGCTCATCTTTCGTTAGATTATATAAAAAAAGGATGTCCTCGACGGTTTCGCCGGTTCTGACGATGTGGAATTTCATGTCAATCACCTGTTATATATTTATGAAGCATGTTCTTCACTTATAACAAAAATCGTATTTAGGAATACGATTTATGTGTTTAAGAAATTCTCATTTATTTCGTTTTCAAAATTATCGTCAATGGGCTCATAACTTTCCACTTGCGTGAAAACCGTAACCATCATTTTCGTTTCGCCGATGACTTCCGCGACCACTTCAAACACGATTTCCGTTTCGATGTCGGAGCCGACCAGTTTCGCGTTCGTACATGTCGGTTGCTGGATGATGCGCACAATCACATCCTGGGAATTATCTCTGACTTCTTTTACTATCTGCCTTGTGTTGATGCCCTGCGAATAACCCACGACTTTCTTGGCGATGTCGGTCTTTGTATTGTCGTCATAGGAATACCAGATGTTGATTTCGAAATTGCCGATCAATTCGACGCGGTTGTTGTCCGCAAGCGAAGCCTCGAATTCATGGTTGATGACCCAAACCCCGAGGATGCTGAAAGCTTCGAACCGTGGCGTGACATTTTCTTTGATCCGGATGAGTTTTTTGCCTTTGCCGACAATTGCCTTGGTTACTATTTCACGGATCTCATTCATACATATCCCTCCTCAGTAACAATATATTCACCCAGAAGATATATTGCTACTAGGTAATAATCTATTTTATATTATGAATGAGATTTGGAGATTATTCCGCGCAAATGCCATGTATATGCCTTTTCTACCTTCACATCGACAATTTTCCCAATCAAATTCTTATCGCCGGGGAAGTTCACTAACTTGTTGTGCTCTGTATAACCGGAAAGAAGGTGCGGATTCTTTTGGCTCGGTCCGTCCACCAAGACTTTCACGGTTTTCCCTTCAAAGCGTTTGTTGCCGCGCAGATAGCCTTCGTTCACCAACTTATTCAGGGCAAGCAATCTTTCCTTTTTCACACCCGGATCCAAATCATCGGGATACTTGGCCGCGGGAGTGCCTTCGCGGGGCGAAAAGATGAAGGTGAAGGCTCCTTCGAAATCAGCTTCCCTGACCAAGGACAGAGTTTCTTTAAAATCTTCATCCGTCTCTCCCGGAAAGGCGACAATGATGTCCGTAGTGATCGAAATGCCGGGAACATGCTTTCTCAGCATCCGGATTTTTTCCAAGTACTCTTCGCGAGTGTACTTGCGGTTCATTTTTTTCAGGATTTTATTGCTTCCCGACTGCACCGGCAAATGCAGATGGGGCATGAGATTGCCTCCTTTTGCAAGCGCATATATCGTTTCGTCGTCCAAATCATGGGGATGGGAAGTGGTGAATCTAATCCGCGGAATGGCGATTTCCCGTAATTCAAGCAATAAATCCGCAAATGTATAATCAATGTTCAAGTCTTTTCCGTAAGCATTGACGTTCTGGCCGAGTAAGGTCACTTCCTGATAACCCAACTCCGCAAGTTCCCTCACTTCCGAAATGATGTCCTCGGGACTCCGCGATCTTTCGCGGCCCCTGGTGTAGGGAACGATGCAATAGGTGCAGAACTCATCACAGCCGTACATGATGTTAACCCAAGCCTTGCGGTCATGGGCGCGTTTGGTCGGGATGCCTTCAACGACTTTTCCTTCTTCCGAAAAAACCTCCGCAACCTTTTCTTTATTTAAGTAAGCATCGTAGAGATATTCTCCGAGTTTGTGGATGTTATGCGTCCCAAAGACCAGGTCAATGTGGGGGTATTTTTCCTTGATCAGATTGAAGACCCTTTCTTCCTGGGGCATGCACCCGCAGACCCCGAGCAATAAATCGGGATTGTGCATCTTAAAGCCCTTCAGCCTGCCGAGTTCCCCGAAAGTTCTGTTTTCAGCGGTTTCGCGGATTGCGCAAGTGTTAAGCAAGATCAAATCGGCTTCGCTTTCATTATCCGCTTCGGTAAAACCCAATCTATGAAGAATGCCCGCCATTTTTTCGCTGTCGGCTTCATTTGCTTGGCAGCCGAAGGTTTTGATCAGATATTTCTTGTCTTTTCCGAATTGACGCAAATGCTCGGGGAATGAAAATTTTATCTTTTCTATTTCTTTTTTGATTCTCTTTCTTGCTTCTTTCAAAGAAGGAGCGAAGTATTTTCCATAATCTTTTTCCATGTCTTTAACCCTCATGTTTTATTATTATACCAATTTTACTTTCTTTAAGCAACTTGTTTTCTTTTCCACATTTCTTGAATAAAGAATGGAATAATGATAAAATGGGGAAGGTGAAAAAATGAAGCAATATTTTAAATATTATAGTCATAATTACCCAAAAAACGAAATTAGGGATTTTTTGAAATTATTGAAACAGATCTGCTCCGGTCCGGGGCATTTCCTTGAATCAGAAAGCAAATCCTTGGAATTTTTGCTTTCTGAAGCCCAGGCGCTTCCAAAAGTGAGAAAACACGAAAATCTGTATGATTGCATCGGACCCAATTACGTGAGGGTCAACCTGCGCCCCTTCATCAAGTTGGGCTTGGATTTGGAATGGCTGAATGCGGCCTTCTACGCTTCCGCAGCTTCGGGCAAACAAATTTCCATTGAGGATGCTTTGCCTGAGCTTGCAGTTTTTTTGGAAAAACTCTTTCCAAGGGAACTTGTAGAAACGGAAATGGAGAAGTTCAAACGAAAGGGCAATCCGGCTATGAGACACAGCCCTAAATTCCGCCGAGTTTACAAACCTGCCTATCGTGTTCTGGAAAGGAGCTTCATCGGACCGGAATTGAAAGCCCTGCAGATCCAAAATTTTCTGGAACGGATTCCAAAAACAGGCTTGACAGTCATCGCCATCGACGGTCCCTCCGCGAGCGGAAAAACGACGGTAACGGAAGCATTGAAAGAAAAATTGGATATTACCCTGATATCCGTCGATGATTTCTTTGACGGAAGCGATGATGAAATCGGCATTAATTCCGAAAGAATCAAAGAGGAAATCCTTCTCCGTTTAAAACCCGGAAAACATTTCGAATACCAAAGATATGATTGTTCAAAAAATGAGTTCGTCAAGAGAAGGATCGAGGAAGTGAAGAACATCGTCATTCTTGAAGGGCTCTATTCCGCAAACTCCCTCCTCAGCAGTTTTTACGACGCTGTCATCTATTTTGAAGCCTCCGAGGAAGAACAACTGGAGAGGCTCAAAAAGCGCTCTGAACGGCTTTTTCCGCGCTTTTTGGACGAATGGCTGCCGCGTGAAAAGAAGTATTTTCAAAAGGAAGGGATTTATGAAAATTCAGATTTGATCGTATGAAAAAGCTGCCCGCAGGCAGCTTTTGCTATAAACAAGGCTAATAAATGAAACGGGTCACCACCAGGTGTTCTTATAAATCCTATCCCAATATTCGTCATCGGTGATCGCAAAAGATTCAAGATCCCTGACGCTGCCGTCATAGTTCAAATATACTTTTTTCCTGAGGCCTTCATAGGTAAAACCAAGCTTCTCGCAAACCCTTCGCGATTGGAAATTTTCCGGAAAAGCCGTGCATTCAATCCTTTTCATATTGAGTTTTTCAAAACCCCAGGAAATGATGTATTTGGAAGCCTCAACCGCGATTCCCCTTCCCCAATATTTCGGGCTGACGGTGTAACCCAATTCGGCTTTATGGTTGCGGACATAGGAGTGAAGTTCAATCGTTCCGATCATTTTATTGTTTTCTTTCCAAACAATCGCAAAAACTCCCAGCTGTCCGTATTTTTTTTTATTACGAAATAATTTGATCACTTCTCTCGTTTCGCTGAGAGAAGCATGGGGCCGCCAACCGGCATTGGGGCCGATTGTGGAAAGGCGGGCGAACTCGAACATGTCAAAAGCGTCGCCTTCTTCAATTTCCCTTAGCAACAATCTTTCGGTTATGATAATCGGCAGTTTTTCCATAAAAATACATCCTTCCGTTATCATTATATATAAATCAATGGCGAGTTGCAATAAAAAAAACATCGGAACCGATGTTTTTTTCTACTGTGTTTATTTCCGATGCTCTACAATAAGTTTAATGGCAGTCCTTTCCTCACCATCGATAATGATGTCGCTGAATGCTGGAATGCAAATCAGATCCTTACCGGTGGGAGCCACATATCCCCTGGCAATAGCAATAGACTTAATAGCCTGATTCAAAGCGCCAGCTCCGATTGCTTGGATTTCAACCGCCTGCGCGGTTTTAAAAGCATTCGCAAGAGCGCCCGCAACTGAGTTTGGTTTTGACTTTGATGAAACTTTTAATACATCCATATTTCTCCTCCTGTTATTATGTCATAAAATTATATTCAGAAAAATCTGAATTTATGCTTGTATAGGAGTTATTCTATCACATTGATAATGTCGATGTTTGCCGGTTTTTTTGAATTTTCATCTATTTCAACCAAAATTGCGTTGAATTGGGTTTTGCCGGTGTTTTCGGGCGAAAATCTTTCCGCCACTTCGTTCAAATAGCGGCTGATGATAATTTCTTTTTTCACGCCGATGACCCCGTCCAAGGCCCCAGTCATACCGACATCGGTAATGTAAGCCGTCCCGTTTTCCAAAATGCGGGCATCGTTGGTCTGAACATGGGTATGGGTTCCAAAAACAATCTGGATCTTACCGTCAAAGGCAAGCGCGAAAGCAATTTTTTCGCTGGTCGCTTCCCCATGGAAATCGCAAATATAAATGTCGCTTTCAACGTTCTCCAGAATCTTCTTCGCCGCTTTGAAGGGATTGCCATGCTCGGAATTCATGAAGACCTTGCCGATGACTTGGAAAACTGTGATTTTAAGGCCTTTGCAATGCATGGTCACATACCCTTTCCCGGGAGAATCCTCCGAAAAATTATACGGACGCACGATGTTCTCCGCATCGCCGATGTATTCCAAGATGTCTTTGTTATGGAAGGCATGATTGCCCAGGGTGATGACATCCACTCCCTGTTCCATGTACCATTTGTAATGGTTTTTGTTCATGCCGCGGCCGTGGGAAGTGTTTTCACCGTTCACGATGATAAAGTCTACTTGTTCTTGTTCTTTGATTTTCTTCACATTTTTTTGAAAACTTGCGCGTCCAAGTTTCGAAAAAACGTCTCCTACAATTAATACTTTCATAATCACACCATCATTTTATAGATTATACCACATTAAATAAACTTATACAAATAAAAAAATCAATTCCGCGTAAAGCAAATATTTATTTTTTTCTTTATTTTCTTTTATTTTCCATCTGTGGTATAATTATTTCGACAAATCATTACCCCAGATTCGTTTTATTAGTGTAGGGGTAATTCTTTCAAATAGGGGAAACTATGAAAGATAATTACTTACTGCGGCGCGCCCTCAAATCGAACGATGAAGATAAAATAGAACATGTCTTCGAAACCATCTATCGCAAATATTCGGGCTTGTTGCTGTTCGTATCTTTGTCAATTGTGAAGCGCAGGGAGATTGCGGAGGACATTGTGAACGACACCTTCTTAAAATTTTATAATAACATCCGCAAGATCAATTTTAATAAAAACATTAAGTACTGGCTTGTGAAGACGGCTAAAAATGCATCTTTGGATTACTTGAAACTAAAAAAGAACCAGATCGAACTGAACGATGATATTGTGTTGAAAGCACCTGACCGAAGCAAAAACATAGACTACCATAACATCATTGCCAAGTTCAAAACATTTCTGACCGAAGAAGAAACCTACATAGTCGTGCTTCGCTTGATTTTCAAATGCACTTTCAAAGAAATCGCCAAAGATAGGAATGTGTCTGTCAATACTGTTTCCGGAAAATATAGGCGTAGCATTGAAAAAATCAGAAAATATTACAAAGGGGATAGATGATGAGAAACTTCCTAAAAAAATTCAAAAAGGCCTTTTGCGATGTTTTCAAAAACAACTTGAGGTATGAACAGATCAAAGACCGCGTTGTCATTACAAAAATTATGACAAAAGCGAATTGCTCCTGCATAACTCCGGATTGGTGGCATTAATACTGTTAATCGCGCTTTTGGGATTCATTTTGATGTTGGCAGCAAGAAAAGGTCGTTGCATCGAACAGGCCGAGCATCTCGTTTATTTTAAAGACATTTCAGAAGCTGCCGAGTGGGCGGATTATGTGTTCATCGCGAGGGTCGAGAAAAAACTATATACGAAACAATATGACGGGACAGGCTTTCGCATGCCCTATTCCTATTACTCGCTTGCGGACATCCAATTCCTAAAAGGCGAGGATGCCTGCGACAAACTCCTGTTCTACGGGGGGTATAGTTTATGGAATCAGCTCATCGTGTTTGAAGACAACACCGAGCTTCCCAGGCCAGGTGAATATTATCTTTTCACCGTAAGAAAAGCAAACGCGGAGAATACACGTGTCGAAGCGGATTCTTATACAGTAATAACGAAGGCCCAAATGCTTCCTTTGGAAGATTACATTCCCGATGCTGGTTTTGATGACCAAAACGACATAACATCCGTCAAGCGTTCTTCCGTCATCCTGATATCTTAAATTGGTTCGATTGCAATAAAAAGTGTAGATTTCGCCGATTTCTGGAAGTTCCGCGTTCTCCAGTAGCACCAATTCCCCATTTTCGTCATAACCACCGTAATATTTGATGATTACTTCGTTATCGGTTTGCCCTTTAATATCCCTGAGGATTCTCACGCGGAAATAAGTGTAGGGCATGTCGGTGCCGAAACCATTGTACTGCGATACTTGTTCAACTTTTAAAACAATCCCTTCAAAGCAATAGTCATAGCGTTCGAATGGATCTTCATCCAGACCATGAGCATATTCGGGAAGAAGGGTTGTTGTTTCACTTGCATCGCTCTGCCTTTTACAATGGAGGTGGCAAGTTTTTCTGTGCCAATCAAGCACAGCAATCCGATTGTTGTGAATAAGAAAATGGATACAATTCTTTTAATGATTTTCCCTCCCATTCTATTTTAAATCTTCAAGTGCTTGCAGAAAAGCAAGAATGATTTCTTTATTGGCTTTACGATGTGGTACGGAGAGACTCACTATTTCAAAATTAAGCGCGACACATTGGATTATTTGGCCATTTCTTCAATGGGTGGATTTGATCCGAAAGTGATGGTTTACGATGATTTTTATACACTTGTTGATAGAAATGACGATGTCGATCCCAACTCAAGAGGAGCCATCTATACATCCGGGAAAAATTTTTATTGCCAGTTCTATGCCGATCGTGACCGCTATTATTATTTCGGGGTAAAACCTGCGCTATCTGGCGCGACCGGCACGACCACAATCCGTTGCGTGATTGACAATTTCCATGTTTCGGATTATTCGAAATTGGTGAGCGGCATTAATGCGGTCAAAAATGGTAGAATTTACTACAAGGACTACACGAACCTCAGCTACTACATTTCCATCGGGGCTGCCCAATGGAACAAGCTTGGGCAAGTGCAAATCCGCCACCGAGGCGCGGG
This sequence comes from Acholeplasmatales bacterium DTU067, assembly GCA_001512995.1. Lineage (GTDB taxonomy): Bacteria > Bacillota_I > Bacilli_A > ML615J-28 > CAG-698 > DTU067. The sequence continues at coordinate 67,536 of LFRY01000057.1, read as the reverse complement.
GGACCGCACCGACCTGACCCTCAATCTATTTTATGATAAGGACAGCATCGTTGCCTATACGAGCAAGCATTGGCTCAAGGGTTGGTCAATTTGGTACAATGATTACTATTTTCAGGACATGGTTATGTCTGAAAGGTTAAAAACCGTCATGCATGAATTCGGGCACACTCTGGGGATGGCAGAGTTTTCAGGATGGGATTATTGCGAATCGTATGACAATGTCATGGTCCAGGGGATCAGGAGCATTTCTAAATTAGGCCCGGCCGACATCGCTGTCTATCGGAAACTCTGGGGCTAAATAAATGCAACAATATCATTGGCATGACCACATTCCCGACAAATCACGCAAATAACCGAAAGTCCATGTTGCTTTTTGCTTGATTTTGGGGTTGATTATGTTCGGAAAGCCAAAAAACAATAAAAAAAGAGGCTGTTGCCTTCACGGCAGCAGCCTTTTTATTTCGCCACTTCATGGACCCGGGTTTCCCTGATGACGGTCACTTTGATGGTCCCGGGATAGTTTAAGTTGTTTTCAATTTTCATGCGAATGTCGCGCGCCAGTTTGTGCGTCTCAAGATCATTGATTTCATCCGGTTTAACAAGAATTCTAATTTCGCGACCGGCTTGCAGGGCGTAGGATTTTTCCACGCCTTTGAATTCATTGCAGATTTCCTCTAACTTGGTTAAACGTTTGATGTAATTTTCAAGTGATTCGCTGCGCGCTCCCGGTCTGGCAGCAGACATCGTGTCCGCAGCAGCAACCAATTGAGAAATGATGTGCGTCGGTTCGCGGTCCCCGTGGTGGGAAGCAATCGCGTCGATTACGACCGGGTGCTCGTGGTTTCTCTGGGCAAGTTCCACGCCGATGTCAACGTGGCTGCCTTCCATTTCCGCATCCGCGGCTTTTCCAATGTCGTGGAGCAGACCCGCTCTTCTTGCGAGCGTTTCATTGACTCCAATTTCAGCGGCCAATTTGCCCGCCAAGAAGGCCACTTCCAAGGAATGCGCCAAGGCATTCTGGCCGTAACTTGTGCGGTATTTCAGCCTTCCGATTAATTTTACCAATTCCGGGTGAACTTTTCCAATGCCGGTTTCAAAGACTGCCTGTTCCCCGGCTTCCCTAATTTCAGTATCCAGTTCTTTTTTGAATTTTCCTACCAATTCCTCGATTCTCGATGGTTGGATTCTCCCGTCAGCAACCAAGGTTTCCAAAGTTCTTCTGGCAACCTCTCTCCTGATGGGGTCAAAACAGGACAACACGACCGCTTCGGGCGTATCGTCAATGATGATATCAACACCTGTGGTGGCTTCGATCGTTCTAATGTTCCTTCCTTCACGACCAATTATCCGGCCTTTCATCTCGTCATTGGGCAAAGGCACCACCGAAACTGTCTTCTCCGCAATCACATCGCTAGCGTATTGCTGGATTGCATTGGCCAGTAGACTTTGGGCCTTACGGACAGATTCGGTCTTTGCTTTTTCTTCCGCCTCCTTGATGATGGCGGAAATTTCCAAAGACATTTCCTTTTTCACTTGTTCGAGAATGATTTCCTTTGCTTCCTCAACGGTCAAACCGGATACCTGAAGTAGTTTATGATTCTGCTCTTCAATTAATGCATCCACTTCGCTTAATTGTATTTCAAGATCCTTTTTTCTTTCGTCCAGTGCCAATTCTTTCTTGCTTAATAATTCTTCGCGTTTATCCAAATTAGCGCTTCTGTTATCCAAACGTTCTTCGCGCTGAGCCAGCTTCTGTTCAAGCTCACTGGCAGCACGCCGTTTTTCTTTGATTTCGCGCTCCACTTCTTGTTTTAAACGAAAGATCTCCTGTTTGGTCTCCAACAAGATGGTCTTTCTGTTCTCTTCAGCAAGTTTCTTAGCATCATCTATCAATTTCGCGGCAGTTTTGCCCGCTCTTTGATAGTTTTTATAGAAAATAAAGTAACCGAGTCCAAATCCTAATAATACAAGCAATATGGATGCAATAACAAAAATAGCAATGCGATCGAAACCAACCAGATATAACAGGTCGATTTCTTGCATTTTGTTCTTGCACCTCCAAATATATGGAATATAGTTCAGTCTACTTAATTAATTATACTATAAAAAGGGGGACTAGTCAATTAAAAGATACTCGTCCCTGACAGGAATTTTGTTTACGTTCATCCGTCTTTTCAGAAATAATCTTCCGAGAAGGGCGAAATATTTGTCTGAAAAAGGGGACCCCCTGGCAGAAAAATGTAGAAAAAAAGACCGAAATTTTTCGGTCTCATAGGCTTTTGTTTTTATATAATTCTCTGATTTTTGCTTCAATTTCCTGGCAAAGATTGACGTTGTTTTTTAAATAATCTTTCACGTTCTCACGGCCCTGGCCCAGCTTCTCATCATTGTAAGCATACCAAGAACCGCTTTTCATGATTATGTCGTTTTTGACGGCAAGGTCGAGGATCTCTCCTTCACGGGAGATGCCCTTACCATAAATCAAGTCAACTTCAACCGCCTTGAAGGGAGGGGCAACCTTGTTTTTGACAACGCGGACGCGGGTCAGGTTCCCGATAATTTCAGTCCCCTGTTTTATGGCATCGATGCGTCTGATGTCAAGACGGATCGTGGCATAAAACTTCAATGCCCTGCCGCCGGAAGTCGTCTCCGGAGAACCGAAAAGAACGCCTACCTTTTCTCTGATTTGGTTGATGAAGATCGCAATCGTTTTGCTTTTCGAAATCGCACCGCTCAATTTACGCATCGCCTGCGACATCAGGCGCGCTTGCATCCCGATGTGGGAATCACCCATGTCGCCGTCGATTTCAACCTTCGGTACCAAAGCAGCGACAGAGTCAATGACGATGACGTCAATGGCGTTGCTGCGGATTAAGTGTTCCGCAATCTCCAAGGCCTGTTCGCCAGTGTCCGGCTGCGAGATAATCAGATTGTTAACATCGACGCCCAGATTCTTCGCATAAACAGGATCCAATGCATGTTCGGCATCAATGAATGCGGCATACCCGCCGGCCTTTTGCGCTTCCGCTATCGCCAGCAAAGCAAAAGTCGTTTTCCCGCTGCTTTCGGGGCCGTATATTTCTATGATTCTTCCCTTTGGATAACCGCCGACGCCCAGGGCCAAATCAAGCGAGAGCGAACCCGAAGAAATGACCTCCATTTCTTCCAGGTTTTTTTCCCCCAATCTCATTATGGAGCCTTTTCCGTATTGCTTTTCGATTTGTTTAAAAGCTGATTCCAAGGCTTTCATTTTCTCTTCTGCCATTTTTACTCCTTATTTGCTATTCAATATGATGTTTCTATTTTTAATAAAATAATCAAATCCCGATACCAGAGTCAAAATTCCTGCCAAGCCAATCAAAACAATGGCAGTGATTTCCCTTCCCAAATCCCCGAGCAAAGTGAAGGGATAGTTGTTCACCAGCAAAAACAGGATCGCAAACATCTGCGACACCGTCTTTGCTTTGCCAAGCTTGCTCGCAGCGATTACCTGTTGGTTGTCGGCCGCGACCAATCTGATGCCGGTGACCATGAATTCCCGGGCAAGAATGATTGTGATCACAAATCCCAGCTGAAAGCCAAAAACCTGGAACCTTCCTCTTTCAAGCAGATAAATCAGCGCCGTGAGCACAAGGAGCTTATCCGCAAGCGGATCCATGAATTTTCCGAAATCAGTAATTAAGTTATGCTTCCTGGCAATGTGTCCGTCGAGAAAATCAGTGAAAGCGGCCAAGGAAAAAATTCCGAAAACCAAGATGTTTTCCAAAGTCACTTCGTTGCCGGCGCTTCCAAAAAGAGTTATGCTTGAAAAAAAAGGAATTAATGAAACGATAATGATCAACGGGATCGCAAAAATTCGCGCAACCGTCAGTTTATTCGGCAGATTCATACCTGTTCTCTCCTTGTTTGCTTATAACTATTATACAATAAAAAGCGGCATTAGTAAACATTTATAAGTTTTTTTCAAAGCGATCGGCAATGGCATCGGCAGCCAAGATCCCGCTCATCCAGGCAAAGTGGAGATTATAACCGCCGCATCCCCCGTCCACGTCGAGAATTTCACCGATGACATAGAGATCCTGATTTTTCTTTGAAGAAAAATCATGGTTGATTTCTTCAATGCGCACGCCCCCGAGCGTAATCTGCGCAAATTCGTAACCGAATTTACCCGTTATTTCAAAGGTGAGTCCCCGTAGAGTCGCATGGATTGCTTGCAAATCATGGTTTATGTTTCTTTTCAATACCTCATGTGCAAGCATCTTAGGTAATATCCCCAGGAGCGCTTCATCCATGCTTTTCTCTGCCAAAGCTTCCTCCAAAAAGCGAAGGATGTCAACATCGGGAAACAAATCCAAACTGACGATGTTTCCGGGCCTTGCATGGCGGGAAAGGTTCAGCGCCAGAATTCCCGACAACCCTTTTTCTTTGAAAAGAATTTCGCCCGATTCTTCATGGATGATTTTCCCGCGGTCGAGGAGTTTCGCTCTGCATTTTACCCTGATTCCCCGCAGGCTGCTCATATTTTCTTTCGTTGCGAGAGCGACCAGGCCCGGTTCCAGCGGGGTGAGCGAATGCCCCAGGTTTCCCAAAAGCTCATAGCCGTTAGTTTTTTCCTGCGCCAGCGAACCCGTGGCAATCACGAGGACATCGGAAAAGAAACGACTGTCTTCGGTCAGGATTTCAAAACCGTCCCCTTGTTGGATTTCCCTGACGCGCTGGTTGCACAGGACTTCAATGCGATATTTGCTTAAAGCCTGAAGCAAAACTTCCAAAACGGTGTTCGCATATTCGCTGTGAGGATAGAGCCTCTCCGCGGCATCGGCACGGAGAAGCAGTCCGAGCCTTCGGAAAAATTCGACCAAGTCATTTACGGAGAAACTTTCCAAGCACCTGGCAATAAAATCCGGCTGATTGTAATGTTCGGAAGCCATGCGGAGATTGCTGATGTTGCATTTTCCGTTTCCGGTTTTCAAGATTTTTTTCCCGATGCGGGGATTTTGTTCCAAAATCAGGCAATCGAGTTCCGGGTTCCTCATTTTCATCCTTAAGGCACAGGCGATGCCCGAAGCGCCGCCTCCTATGATTATGATTTTTCTTTTCATATCTTCACCCGCTCATGCAATTTATTTATATTTTAACACATGGGCATTCCGCTTGCAAATGAAAACGGCGCGCAGCGCCGCTCATTTCTGAATCAAAGAGTTGATTGCCTCCAATAAATAATCAAAACCCTTGGTGATGAGATTTTCGCCCGTCTTTGCGATTTCATTCGCAAGATTGGGATCAATTTTCTCCCGGGGGCTGTAGCGATTGCCGGGAGTTTGGATTTCTTTTTCAAATTCCTCAATCCTCTCCTGAATCCTGCCGCTTTCCGATCGCGGCTCGGATTTTCCGAGCGTTATGCCAAACACAAAAATACAGACAAGCAAAAAAACGTAAACTAATTTTCTCATTTTAAACTCCGAAACTTTTGAAATATGTTTTTAAATCGTTTATGTCCACATTGCAGGCAAACCTGAGCAAGCAATCAAAAACCGTGCCGATGAACGATGAATCCGCTCCTCCTCCAAGCTGACCTTGGAGAAAGACGCGGAGCACATCTTCGGGCAAGGAAGGAAGGCCAAAGCGCACGAGATTATAAATGAAACAGAACAAGCCCAGGCTGAAAATGAAAATGAATTTTACTTTATCCATCATTCATTTATATGCATCAAGCGATTATTCCATTATCAACAATCGTATGCAAAGACCTGTCGATCGCGCCGCTGATCACTTCGGACAGATCGGAAATATCGAGGTCCACTTCTTTGGGGGTCACCATCATATTGTAACCGTTGGGAGTGAGCACTTCTTCCAAGAGTTTAATTTTGTCTTCCTCACTCAAACGACCAAACTCACCCATGAATTCTTTGCGATACTCTTCATCGGGCAATTCGGTTCTCTCAACATCAATTTTTTCCGGACCGACGCTGATGTTCTGAATGGGGCGGTTTTGTTGCTCAATTTTGTGGTTCAAGTAACGCAGCAACAAATCAAGCGTGTCGCTCGCAATCGTAGCCGCATCAACGACTGTCGGAACACCGATTGCGATCACGGGTATCCCCATCGTCTCCTTGCTGATTTCTTTTCTTGAGTTCCCTACGCCGGAGCCGGGGGATATCCCCGTGTTTGTAACCTGGATTGTTTTGTTCACCCTTGCCACGGACCGCGCGGCCAAAGCATCAACGACAATCAGGTAATCGACATTGATCTTTTTTACAACCGCTTCGATGATGTCATAGGTCTCTATTCCCGTGTTTCCCATCACTCCGGGGGCAATGGCGGAAACGTCGCTGATGCCTTCGGAAACTTCTTCCGGATTGAGGAGGAACATGTGCCTTGTAACGATGACATTGTCAATGACGATGGGGCCCAGGGAGTCGGGAGTGACATTGATGTTCCCGAGCCCCACCACCAACCCCCTGCTCTTTTCCGTAATGTTTTCTGCCCTGAGCACTTCTTTGATAATTTGTGTGAGGGCGTTTTCACACTTCTTAAGTTCGTCATGATCATGAGTTTTTATAGCTTTTGTATCCAAGACATAGTATAATCCCGGTTTCTTTCCGATTTCCCTGCCGACATTTTCCGATATGACCGTTCTCCTGATGATGAGATTGTCTTCTTCAAATTCTTCATTGATTACTTCCTCGGCATATGTCGTTTTCTTCAGATCCAAGGCTTCGAAAGCCAAATCTGTTCGGATTTGAAACTTCTCTAAATTCATATTATCACCTCTTTGAATATTGTTTGCCTTTTCCAAATTTTTACGATTTCCAAATATTTACATCATGGCTATTTATTTTGCATCTAAAAGCCTTGCTTTTCGGATGCTTTTTTGGTAAAATAAGTTGTATAAAATCTGGAGGTAAATATGGCTAATATCAAACAACAGGAAAAACGTAATCGCTCAAATTTAAAGAAAAGATTACAGACCGCCGCTTTCAAATCATCCGTTAAGACAGCCATCAAAAGAGTCGAAACGGCAGTCCATAATAATGATCTTGAAGAAGCGAAATCAGCTTTAAGTTTTGCTTTCAAAAAATTAGACAAGGGTTTAGCTAAAGGCATTTACCATAAGAATTTTGTCAGCCGGAAGAAGTCGCGGCTTTCGAAATTGGTAAATCAGGTCTAAACCCCCCCGGTTGTTGGCCATCAACAACCTTTTTTTATATCAATATAAAGCTTCCTTAAAAAAAAAAAACCTTCCGATATCAGAAGGTTTTTTTGTTTGTCTTTTCTAATAACTTAATCAAATCCATCGGAGATTTAAAAGCATAATCGCCATAATATATAGCTATGTTGCCCGATCCTTCTACTCCATCAATTTAAAGGTAGGCCATCATTTCTTCGCCGAAATCGTATATTGTTTTATCGTCAACTTTAAACTCCCTTAACGGAAAACGGATTTCGGTCGGCAAGCGAACATCGTTAGGCGAGGGTTTTTTATTGACAAGACGGCTAGTCCCGACCTTTACATATTTTCCATCTCCGCATGTCACCTTCCAACTCAAATCAGATATAATTTCTTCGCCTTCAACCAAAATGGCAGGAAGGCCGTCGGGATTAAAACAAACAATCTCTAATAGCCATTTGCCAGGTGGAAGCTTGAGCAAACCAGAAAAACCGTAAACATATCTTCCGTTAATTGAAACGTTTGTTTTACCTTCGCTCTTTATATTAAGAATTTCCGGTTTATTGAGCAAAACCTCCTTCATAAATTTTACATTATGGTAACAATCGTCTAAACGCCAAAAGGGAGGAATAAATACAATTTCGTATCTCCTGGTCATTACCTTCTTGGCAAGAGCGATTTCAAAATCTCCGGGATACCAGATCCATACTGCTTCTTTTTTCAAATTCATCCCTCTTTCAATCTAAATAACCAGGTTTGGTGTTGACTTTAAACGCTGAAGCCAAAGATTTTAACTGCTCATCGGTGATTCCCTTTTTCTCTGCAAATCCGGAAATTTTGAAATAAGTTTCTGCTGCCTTCTCGGCCGTTTCGATAAGACCGAAAGCATCATCGAGCGTTTTTCCGACGCCGATGACTCCGTGCATAGCCCAAATCACTAGACGGGAGGCGCGCAGTTTCTCAGCCGTCCTGCATGCGATTTCCTCATTCCCGCAAACCATCCAGGGAAGAACGCCTATTCCGTCGGGAAAAACGACTAAGCATTCGGTATTCATTTTCCAAAGCGTCCTTGTGAATTCCTTTTCGTTCAAACTATGAACAAATGTCATGGCAACAAGATTGGTCGCGTGCGTGTGGATTACAACCCTATGATCGGGATCGGCTTTCAGCCTTTCCGCATGTGCCAGCAAATGCGTAGGAAGTTCCGAAGTGGGAACCGCGCCGTCATTCAGTCCCCACAGGAGCGAAGCCGTTTTCCCGTCCGAGTTTATTTTCATTATGCCGATATTTGCTTCCGGATCTTTTTTTATGTTTTTGAAATATTTACCGCTGCCAGTGACGAGAAGAATTTTTCCTGATAAAGCTGATGCATTGCAACCGATATTGAGCGTACGAATGGATGACTCGGGATCCAAATACTCTGCTACTTCCTCTTCATTAAGAATATAGGAAACATTTCCTCCATTGCGCTCGTCCCAGCCGAGGCGGTACATATTGTCAATTAAATCGCAAAATTCCGCGACAAAAGGGGAAGTGAAAATGTCCTTCATTATTCTTCTACCTTTCTACCTCTTGAGTGTTTTTTCATAATTTCTTACTTTATCGAGCCAGTCTTTCGCAGAAACACCCTCCGTCACACAGAAATAATCGTACACGGCTCCGTGCGGGTAATTTTTCAGTTCTTCCATAAGCGCCAAACGTGAGGTGTAATCCCCCTTGGCTTCGTATTCTTTGAGCAGCTCGATTGGTTCGAGAAAAGCCCTTAACAATGCTTTTTGGACGCTGCGAGCACCGATGACCCAAGCTGCGATCCGATTTATTGAAGCGTCAAAAAAATCCAATCCGATGTGGGTTCTTTCCAAAAAACTATTTCTGACTAACTCCGAGGCGAGAGCACCGAGCTCGTCGTCAAAAATCACAACATGGTCGGAATCCCAGCGCATCGGTCGAGAGATGTGAAGCAAAAGCTCTTTTGTATAAAGGAGGACGGCCGAAATTTTATCGGCAACACTTTCGGTCGGATGGAAGTGACCGGTGTCGAGGCAAAGAGCTTTGCCGTTTTCGACGGCATAGCCGAAATAGAATTCACTCGAACCGACCGTATAAGCTTCTGCTCCAATACCGAAGAGTTTCGGCTCTATGGCGTCAAAAATGTATTCGTCATCGTATTTGTCCGAATAAATGATGTCAAGTGCTTCTTTCAAACGTGCGCGCGGACCATAGCGATCCACCGGAAGGTCTTTATATCCGTCAGGAATCCAGATGTTCACGACCGCTTTCTGTCCGAGTTCTTTTCCGAAATAAGCGCCGATTTTTCGGGATGCCCGGCAATGCCTAATCCAAAAATCCCTGATTTTAGTATCGGCGGAAGAAAGCGTGAAACCGCTCTCCGCTTTCTCGTGGGAAAAGCAAGTCGGATTAAAATCGAGTCCGACTCCCTGCGTTTTCGCCCATTCCACCCAGGAAGAGAAATGCCTGGGTTCCAATTCATCCAAGTCGACTTTTTCATCGGTGTCGGCATAAATCGCATGCAGGTTAACCTTGTGTTTACCTGGAATCAGACTCAAAGCCATTTCAAAATCCGACCGCAGTTCCTCTGCGTTGCGGGCTTTTCCGGGATAGTTCCCGGTAACCTGTATGCCTCCGGACAGGGCGTTCTCCTTAAACAAAAACCCTTCCACATCGTCTCCCTGCCAACATTGCAAGGAGATTTTCACTTTCTTCAGTTTGGCTAACGCCGCATCGGTGTCAACCCCGATTTTGGCATATATTTTCTTGGCTAACGCATAATGTTCGTGTATCAATTTTTCTTCATCCTTTCCAAAAATCTCTGATAATGGCCGGCATAATCATCATCTTCAAGCGGTAAATACCGTTTTTCGCCCTCCGTCTCCATAAGCAACCTTCTGCCTTCTGCGACCGTGGAGACGTCCCCTCCGTAAAGCATCAAAATGAGAGCATTCCCCATGATGGTCGCTTCCTGCGCTCCGGTTACGACTTTCTTTCCGGTAACCGATGCCGTCAGTTGGTTCAATAAGTCGATTCTGCTGCCACCGCCGATGATGACGATCGCATCGTACCTCCGACCGACGATCGACTCCAATCCCTCAATTACATAACGATATTTGCAAGCCAAGCTGTCGTAGACAGCGCGATAGTATGCGCCTGCCCCTTCGGGCACCGTTTCCCCGCTACGGAGGCAATAATCCCGGATTCGCTCAGGCATCATTCCCGGTTCCACGAAAAGAGGATCGTCCGGGTCGAAAAGTGTCCGGAAGCCCGGGGCCTGCGCCGCCATGCTGTTGAGTTCTTCATAACTGAAATTCTTTCCAGCTTCGCTCCAAGCGCGCCGGCATTCATTTGCTATCCATAATCCCGCGATGTTCTTTAAGAAACGGATTTTTCCGCCCTGGCCAAGTTCGTTTGTAAAATTGTTGAGGTAGGCAGTCTCGGAGACATCGGGTTCGTCAAGCACCGTCCCGCAAAGGCTCCAAGTCCCGGAACTGATGTAAACGCGGTTTGCGGCGTCCTCCACCGTCAGCACGGCGCTGGCCGTATCGTGCGAGCAGACCGCGACCACGGGTACCTGCGGAACGCCCAAGCGACGGGAAAGGGCTTCTTTCAGCAGTCCGTATGCTTCTCCCGGTTCAATCTTTTCGGGAAAGAGATCCTCCCCGATGCCCAAGGCTTCGCTTTCCGGAATGAGGGAACCCGTGAAGGGAGAAAAGAGCCCGGTAGTGGAAAGATTGGTGATTTCCGCCCTCTGCTTTCCAGTAAGCATATATGCGATTAGATCCGGAATGAGGAGAACCTTGGCGGCTTTTCGGAAGATTTCCGGTTCATAATGGGCATCATAAGCAAGTTGAAAAATTGTGTTGAAATGGAGGTGCTGGATGCCTGTTGCTCGGTAATGGCGCTTTTTGTCAATTACGGCGTAAACAATTTCTTCCGCTTTCCGACCGCGTGCGTCCCGATAGCAGGCAGGATCGCGCATAAGTTCCCCCGAAGCATCGAGCAAACCATAATCGACACCCCAGGAGTCGATGCCGATGGCCTTAATCTCGGGATACCTTTCGAAAGCCATTTCAATGCTTTTTAGAACATTTGCATAAATCCACGAAAAATCCCAATAGAGTGTTCCTCTTTCCTCATAAATTCGGTTTTTGAAACGATGGATCTCGTGAAACAATAGGTCCCAGCCGACCTTTTCCGTAACAATTGCCCGCCCGCTGGAAGCGCCCAAATCAATCGATAAGTAATACGTTTTCATGCATTTGCCTCTTTTCCTAACCAAAGTATAATTGGAAATGATTGAATATGTCAATCTTTGACAGACATTTTGACAAATATTCATATTTTTGTTATAATCCAATTAAAATCAATCATAAACGTTCATTAATGAGAAAGGAAAAACATGCTCATCAGCGAAAGACATCAAAAAATACTGGAAATTTTACAGAAGGAAAAGGCCGTTTCCACAAAAAAACTAATGGAAATTCTCTATGTGAGCGAAGCCACTTTGCGGCGCGATCTGACAAAAATGGAACAAAAGGGTCTGATCAAACGAACATACGGTGGAGCAATGATTGTGGAATCAATCGCAAACGAATCCTCAATCCTTATTCGCGAACAAAAGCAAGTCAGCGAAAAAAGAAAAATTGCCGGCAAATGTATTGAACTCCTCCAAAACAACCAATCTTATTTCGTCGATTCCAGCACCACAATCGGGCATCTTCTTTATCTGTTCAACAATCTGCAGGACGTGACCGTCATCACCAATGGTCTGAACAATGCCGCCATCCTCATGCAGTCATCTTCCGCAAATGTCTACATCACTCCGGGCTTCGTGAATGTAAAGACGAATTCCATCCTCGGCGCCGACACGATCGAATACATCAATAAGTTCAACTGCAATGCATTTTTGTTTTCCTGCGCCGGAATTTCTCCCCAAGGAATAACTGAGGCAAACCCAGAACAATGCATGGTAAAGAGGGAAATGTTGAAAAATTCAAAAATTCACATCCTGCTTGCCGATCACACAAAATTCGATAAAACCTTTTTATGCAGGAGTTCTGATTTCAAGGACATCGACTATTTGGTTACCGACCGCGAACCTGAACAAAAATACGTCAATATGTTGGCGGAAGCCGGCGTCAGGTTAATTATCGCATAAAAAAATAAAAGGGGCCCCGCCCCTATTTTTTATAACCCAAACAGGAAGAATTCAAATCCGCTTTTGATGTCTATTTGGCCGCTTTTAATCCTAAAATCCAAATCCCCCAATTTTTTCACATTCCTCTTGATTTTCTCCAAATCAACGGCGCGCGCGTTTTTGACCAAATAATAGGCCCTGCCGCTGCTGATGTTCATTTTTTTAGCAATGTCGGCTTGGGTATAGCCGGATTCCAGCATGATGCGGGCCAGGAGGGTTTCCCTGAGGCTCTTCGCAACCAAACTGAAAAGATAATGCACGTCGTTTCCCGAAGCGAGCAATTCATTATAGATGTTGATGATTTTCGCTTTGTCCTGATCCAGAATCGAATTGGTCAGGGCATAAACGTCATTGTATATCTCTTTTACAACAACCCGCCGGACAATGTCAGCGGAAATTGTTCCGGAAGGGCCGACATAATTAATTAATTTGTCCAATTCGTTTTTGGCGTTCTGCAGATTCGAACCGGCGAGTCTGAGAAAAATTTTGATTGCGTCATCCTTAATCGCCACGCTGTTCAGAGTGCACTGCCTTTTGACCCAGCCGGTGATTTCGATTTCCGAAAGCGGCCGCACTTCTTCCACATGTGCGGTTTTTTTCAATTGTTTCACTACTTCCTTTCGTTCATCCAACTTCAAATTTCCCGCATTAATAATCAAAACGGTGGAATTTAAGGGATGGTTCAAATAATTCAGAAAGGCGGAATTTTCCAAAAGCTCTAAATTTTTCTCGCTCGTAAGAAACAAGGGATTTTTGATGATCACGACTTTTCTTTCAGCCATGAACGGCGGCGTGGCGGCATCGCGGATCGCTTCGCCGATGCCCGTCTCTTCTTCGTCGTACCTGCTGATGTTAAATTCGTCAGCGCCCGATTCCAGAACAATTCTCTTTATTTTGTTGTCAATCAAAAAAGTTTCCGGACCGGTAAATAAATAAATGCTTGTCAATTCCATAATTCACTTCCAAATCTCATAAATGATAAGTATTCTGTTTTCATGATCGAGGATGAGCGCCCAATAATTGAATTCTTCTCTTTTTTCAAAATCGGAAACAAGCAAGCCTTCTTGATTGTTGTCAATGCATGTATAATCACCTTTTTCAATGCCCAAGAAGTGTGAGAAATGCTTGGCAACGGAATTGTTTTCATACAGGTGCCATCCGAGATTCTGATCCAATAGAGCTTCATATTCAGAATCATTCAAATCAAAATGGTATTCATTCGCCCAAAAGGATGCATCATCATATCTGTCAAAATACAGGAGCGCATAGTCCGGTTCCCTTTCCGGAAGCACAAGCGAAAAATTCTTCTCGACCTTTGCGCTGAGTTCATTCAGTGTCTTAATTTGAACACCCCATTGAATTATGAAAATAACCCCGAAGATGACGGCCAAAAGACCGAAAGTCATCCCGAGCAGCGCTTTCTTAAGCAGGGGGGTTTTTAATAGTTTGATGCCGCTGATGATTGCAAATATTCCGAAAGGAATCCCGATGAGGGCGATGGTTCTTTCCAAGAACATGCTCGCCACTATGGCAAACGCTCCGGTTGCAATGGTGGCCGTCGCGGAATAATTTCCGCTTTGCGTCCGAACTTCCGCAATGCTGCTTCCGCAATCCGGACAGAAATTTGCTTCTGTCGGGATTTCCCTTCCGCAATTCCTACAATACATAATTTCCCTCCGTTATTATAATAAAACAACGATAATTGTTTGTCAAGGAGAATGGAGAAAAGGCACCCGAAGGCGCCTTTTATATATACTCATTAAATGTTATTATAAAATAACATTTAATGGACAAGATTATTATTCACCCCATGGTTTCAAATATACTTTCATTTTTTCGGAAGCGGTATTTGATCGAATAATGCAAATCGGTGCGGTAAATGATGACGCCGTTTCCTTCCAGAGTCGCGATGGTCTCTGTGTGTGGGAATCCGAACCTTTCACCCCTGCCCGTCTGAATGATCGCATGTTGCGGACGCAAACTTCTGATGAATGAGGGGCTCGTCGATGTCCTGCTTCCGTGATGCGCGATTTTTATGACATTAACCTGCAAATCATAGTTCAAAAGTTTTTCTTCGATTTTTCTTCCGACATCCCCCAGGAAAAGGAAATTTTTATTCCCGATGCGCGCAAGAATCACGATGCTGTTGTCGTTTTCATCGCCATAATCGCGATCTGGATGAAGAATCATGAAATTTATCTTCCCGCAGGCAACCCTGTCCCCCGCGCGGACGCGCAAAACGTTCCCGCTTTTTCCTATACCACTAACATCATATGCACTGACCACCGTTTTTTTTACGGAAAAATTTGCATACACATCGCAGGCGCCACCGTTATGGTCATGATGGTCATGCGTCAGAAACAAATAATCCAATCTCCTGATGCCTTTGCTTTTGAGAAAGCTGACGAGATCGTCGTTGCTTCCGGAGCCGGCATCAATCAAAGCGGTGCATTGGTTGAAGGGTGCTTGGATGAAGATGGCTTCACCGTTGTAAAGATCAAGAAAATGAACCTCCCCTGCCGCTTGCAGGCGGTTTTTGTTTAAGCAGAGAAACAGGAAGCCAAGGTTGAGAATGATCAACAAACGCCTATATGTTTTTTTTTGCTGGAAGACGCAAAGAGCAAGCAACAATGAATAATACATACCTGCGGAAAGGAAGGAAAAATTCGCAATCCGTAGCGGTAAGTACAATTTTTCCCCAAGGTAAACCGCCGCTTTTTCAAAAGCAATGACTAGGTATTCATAAACCTCACCCAGAAACGGCAAAACGACAACAAGCAGGGATGCTGGCAACATGACGATCTCAACCAAATCAATGAATATCACATTCGTGAGCGGGCTTAAAAGATTGATTTCATTATTCAGATTGATGATGACGGGAAGAGTGATGATGTTTATGGCAAGCGAAATCGAAAGGAGCTGAACGAAATGGTCCCTCGAAGAAAGCATGGGCGAGAATAGGATGATTGTATAAGCAGCAAAAAAACTCAAAACAAAGCCATGATCATACATATAATAGGGATTGATCAATATCAAAATCAGAAAACAGAAAGAAGCAATATCCAACGAAGAAAATCCGAGCTTGAGTTTTTTGTTTAAAACACCGCAATAATACATCAGCGCAGCCCTCAGCACCGAGGGCGCAAACCCCGTAATCACCAGATAAAAGCAAAGAAATGTTGAGGTCGCAAGAATAATTATATTCTCCTTGATTTTAAAAAAATGTAGAAATTTGTTAATAATGCCTACAAATATCATAATATGCAATCCCGATACCGCGAATAAATGTAAAATGCCGTTTTTTTGGACTGCTAATTTTAGTTCTTCGGAAAAAGCACCATCGTCACCCACGAGCATGGCTTTTAAAAATATTAAATTATTTTTTTCAAAATTTTTCTCCAGGTGGTTGTAAAAGAGAGTTTTCAGACGCCGCCAGGAATACTTTCTTGAGCTTATCTGCAATTCTTCCGAACGCACGCATTTGACCACCTTCCGATGTTTCAAAAATGCCCGGTAATCAAAACCGCCCTCTATCCTTGCTGGATCGGCAGGCAAAACCCTTCCCCACCCTTCCACAACATCCCCCAAAGAAAGATCCAGGAATTCATAATCATGGATGAGGTAGCGTCTGTGTCCTTTTTTCAGCGTCAATTTCTGGTAATTTTCTTTCTTTTCAATGCCAATCACCACGCCGGAAAAAGCGGGATCTGTTTCCGGTTTAATCGTCACCTCCAAAAAGAAAAAATGGATCAGAAAAAGTAAAGCCAGAAGTGCGGAAAAACGGAAAAGCAAGCGCTCGTTTCGGAAAAGATAGTAACCGTAAATCGTAAGCGGAAGCAGGCCAAGAATGTTATTGGTTGCCAGCAGAAGGAGAACAATGAAAAAAGCAATGAGGAACAAATTATTGATGAGTTTCCTATAAGGTGAGGAATTCTTTAATCTGTTCAAAAAGATTTTCGGAAATGCCCTGAACATTCTTAAGTTCATCAATGGTTTTAAAACCCCCATGCAATTCGCGGTAATCAATGATGCTTTGCGCTCTCACTTCCCCGATTCCCTTCAGCGTCATCAACTCTTCCAAAGACGCTCGATTGAGGGATATTTTCCCTTTTTGGGCTTCCACGCGTGGTGCGACATAAATGGAACAGCCGTCCTTTAGAAAATCCGCCAAATTAACTGATTCGGCATTGGCTGCTGAAGTGAAACCCCCTGCAATCCGGACCAACTCATAGACTCTCGCATCCCCGGAAACCTGATAAACCCCGGGATACCTCACTTCCCCCTTTATTTCCACAATTATCTCCGCGCCGGCGCTCTCCTCGTTCCCTTCGATGCGGGGTTGGGTTTCCTCTTCCTTTCTGAAAAAGAAACCCAGGAGAAGCAACGCTACAGCGAGCAGGGGAATGATGATTTTTTTAAGTTTTTCTTTCATACTTACCTCCCCCAATATATTATTCCCATGAATGTAATTTGCGTTAAAAAAGCATAGACTCCAGGCCTATGCTCTTAGAATGAACTATTCATTTGTCGTTGCTTTAATCTTTTTGATTCTGTTCAACCCTTCTCTTTTCAATTTTTTCATCTTGCTGTTAATCGTTTCCCGATTATTCAGATAGAGGAAAAGCGCGCCAGAACCAAGAGCACCGATTAGCATATACGATAAAGCTTTATTCAATATCCCACCTCTTTCCGATAAAAGCATGCATTTATATTATCTCTTCAATCCATGAAATCATAAGGCGAAAGATTTTCCATGTGCTCTGCTTCTTCGAAATCATCAGTAAGCAAATTGAAACCATTTTTTATTTTTTCGGAAAGTTTTGTTTTTCTTTTAAGCTCCACGTCCCTCAACCCGAAGCGAAATGCGTCAATGTTTCCGAGCATGACCAAAAATTTCTTGGCCCTTGTGATTGCCGTGTAGATCAGTTTCCGCTTGAGCATCACATAATATTTGTAAGAAAAAGGTATGATGACAAGATCGTATTCGCTGCCCTGCGATTTGTGGATTGATATCGCATAAGCATGCGTCAAATCTTCCAGTTCATCCATCTTATAATCGACAGGGCCGAAGTCAAACATGACAGTGAGACCGCTATATTCCCCTTCTTCCTGATTCAGGGAAAGGATGTAGCCGATGTCCCCGTTCATGACACCTTTTTCGCTGCGATTGACCAGTTGGATGACCTTGTCGTTGACCCGAAAAACCCTGTCCTGGTTTTTGATTTCCTTTCCGTCACCGGGATTGAATTTTTCCTGAAGCTTACGATTGATGGCGTGGATTCCGATTTCGCCTTTGTAAAGGGGAACTAAAACCTGAATGTCCCTGATGAGGTCCATCCCTTTCAGAATTGCCTGTTCGACGGTTTTTAAGATTCCGGGCAGAATGCTTCCGTCATCCAGGCGAATGAAGTTTCTGTCCTCCTGCTTCACAAGAATGTCCGCCCCCACATAACCCTGATTGACGAAATGGGCAAGGGAGATGATCGTGGAGTCGGAGGATTGGCGGTAAATCTGATCCAGCCGCACCGTTTTTATTTCTTTGGAAGCTATCAGATCCGCGAGAACTTCTCCCGGCTCCACAGAAGGCAATTGGTCGACGTCGCCGATGAGGATTATTTTGGCTTCGTTTTCGAGGCTGGAAAAAAGCCTTGCCGCCAGATTCAAATCGACCATCGAAAATTCATCAATAATTACGATTTTCGCGTCCGTTTTCGCTTCCGGACCGAAACGGAAAATTCCTTGTCCTTCAAAACCCAAAAAACGGTGAATCGTCTGCGCCGGGAAGCGGCAGACTTCGTTCAGTCTTTTCGCGGCGCGACCAGTCGGCGCAAGCAATGCGATTCTTTCCGAAATCACTTCGCTGGGTTCAAGTTCAAGGATCGCTTCAATGATTGCTTTGATGATTGTCGACTTGCCGGTTCCGGGACCGCCGGTGATGATCACGAGCGGCTCCAAGAGTGCTTGGATAATCGCTTCTCTTTGTTTTTCGGTATAAACAATACCGTTTTTTTCTTGTATTTTTTTAATAATTATTTCAATTTCGTTTATATTATATCCTTTTTGAACTCCGTTTTTCAAAAATTCATTGACTTTTTGTGCCAGGAGATTTTCTGATATGTAGAGTTTGAATAGATAAACGCATTTTTCTTCATCAATATAGATTTTTTTGTTGATGGCTAAATTTTTCAATGCTTTTTCAAAATCTTCTAAAAAGAAAATGTTCTCTTCGCGGTTCAGTTCTTCTCCGGCAAGTTGAAAGAGTTCTTCATGTTCGAGATAGACATTTCCCGTGCGGAAACAGCGTTCTCGGAGAAGGTAGAAAATCAAAGCTTCGAATCTGCGCGGACTGTTCTTGGGAATTCCGATTTCCATGGCGATTTTGTCCGCTCTCCTGAAACCGAATCCTTCAACGCGGTCAATCAAGCAATAGGGGTTTTCTTTGATGATCTCAAAGGCATCCTCGCCGAGCGATTTCAACAATTTCAAAGCGGCATTCATTGTGATTCCCAACTCCAAAAGTTTCAGGAGCACCAGCTTTTGCTTTTCTAACCCGACAATCCTTGTCTTGAGCGTTTCCCTCTGTTTTGAATTGAGCCCCGGAATCCCCTCCACAAGTTCGGGGTTTTTTTCAATCAGATTAATGCAATCCTTTCCCAGAGCTTCATATACACGCGCAGCAGCCACTTTTCCGATTCCGGGAAAGAGCTCGCTCGAAAGAAAGGCAATGATCCCTTCTGGAGTGCTGGCTTCGCGGCGGAAATAACTTGCGGCTTTGAACTGAAGCCCGTATTGATTGGTGACGAATTCACCCGTGAATTCATATTCTTCGTCTACAATCGGTTGGCGATCAAAACTGCACGTGACCGTGAGCAAATTGGAAAAAAGCTTATCTCTGTATTTTACAAGCTTTTCATCCCTATAATCCAGTTTGATGCGAACCACTCCGAAATGGGTGTCCGGATTATAATAAGTCACTTTCGTCACTGTGCCATGAATTTCTTCCATCGCTTCCCCCTAACAATAAGGACGTAATTCCTCATCCAAATATACTTTGTCGATCGTCCCCCCACCCAGAACAAGATCGCCATCATAGAAAACGGCGGCCTGTCCCGGGGTAACGGCTTTGGCGCGCCCGGGATAATGGACTTCGATTGTATTTTCATTGATTTTTTTGATTGTAGCTTTAATATCCTTGCTGCGATAACGGAACTTGACGGTGCATTCCCTTTCCGTAAAATCCTTGCTCAACCAATTAATGTCGGTAATGATGGCGCGGTTGGAATAAAGGATTTCCTGCTCGGCTCCCCTTCCGACCAGGAGCACGTTCCTCTTCACATCCTTGCCTAGTACGAACCAAGGTTCTCCCGCCCCGCCGAGACCGAGGCCGCGGCGTTGGCCGATGGTGTAGTACATCGTTCCTTCATGCCGTCCGACGACTTCCCCCCGGAGGGTTTCCATGTTTCCCTCCTTGGCAGGCAAATAATTCTTCAAGAATTCTTTGAAATTCCTTTCGCCAATGAAACAAACACCCGTCGAGTCTTTTTTCTTCGCGACATTGAGCCTATGCCTTTTCGCAAGCTCTCTGACTTGCCCCTTATGCATGTCTCCGATTGGAAAGAGGGTTTTTGAAAGCTGCTCTTTGGAAAGCTGGCAGAGGAAATAACTCTGGTCCTTGCTAGGATCCACGCCCCTGAGGAGCTCCACTTCCGGATGATGGCGGACGCGGGCATAATGCCCCATCGCAATGTAATCCGCTCCCATGGCAAAAGCTTTTTCCAGGAAACATTTGAATTTTATTTCTTTGTTGCAGAGGATGTCGGGATTGGGAGTGCGGTTTTTCCGGTATTCATCCAGAAAATAAGTGAAAACTTTATCCCAGTATTCCTGAACAAAATCGACTCGGTGGAGTTTGATTCCCAATATCCGGGCACTCTCCAACGCATCAAGATAATCTATTTCCTGCGGACAGACCGAGTCATTGACATGGGGATTGCCCCTGATGTCTTTGTTTAAGGAGGAATCCCAGTTTCTCATGAACAGCCCTTCAACTTCGTAGCCTTCCTCCAACAAGCGGATGGCGGCGACCGCGCTGTCCACGCCCCCGGATAGCCCCAATATCACTTTTTTCTTGCTCATATGCTACCTCAAATCAGCTCTGATTTCAAAGATGATGTCGCGCAGGGCCATCGCCTGCTCAAAATCCAATTTACGCGCGGCTTCCCGCATCTGCGCTTCCAATTCCCCAAGCAATTTCTTGATTTCTAGCTTCGACATCTGCTTGAGGTTCTTAGAATCAATGATGTGCTCTTCTTCTTTGATTTCCTTGGTCACCATCAAAGAATCCGTGATGTGCTTGTAAATGGTCTTGGGGATGATGCCGTGTTCTTTATTGAAACTGTCTTGTATTGAGCGTCTTCTGTAGGTTTCTTCAATCGCTCTTTTCATCGAATCCGTAACCGCATCAGCATACATGATGACTTTGCCGTTGGCGTTTCTCGCGGCGCGGCCAATGATCTGAATCAATGATGTTTCGCTCCGTAAAAATCCTTCTTTGTCGGCATCCAAAATTGCTATCAGGGAAACCTCGGGGATGTCCAGACCTTCCCGCAGAAGATTGATTCCGACCAGGACGTCGTATTTGCCCGTGCGCAGATCCCTGATGATTTCCATTCTTTCCAAGGATTTGATTTCCGAATGCAGGTAAGCAACTTTGATATTTAATTCCTGCAGAAACTTGGTCAAATCCTCGCTCATCTTGATTGTCAGCGTCAAAACAAGGACCCGTTCGTTGGCCCTGATGCGCTTGCCGATTTCCTTTATCAGATCGTCTATCTGCCCTTCGGTCGGACGGACTTCGATTTCTGGGTCGAGAAGACCCGTCGGGCGGATGATTTGTTCAACAATTTCGTGGCTCCTCGCCTTTTCGAAATCGGCGGGAGTGGCGCTGACATAAATGATTCGGTCCAGCTTTTCATAGAATTCGTCAAAGCGGAGCGGCCTGTTGTCGAGGGCGGAAGGCAGGCGGAACCCGTATTCCACAAGACTCAGTTTCCGCGAACGGTCCCCTTCATACATACCCCGGACCTGGGGCAGGGTGACGTGGGATTCGTCGACGACCAGCAGAAAATCCTTTTTGAAGAAATCAAGCAGGGTATAGGGGGTCTCCCCCTCCTCCCTTAGCCCGATGTGGCGGGAGTAGTTTTCAATCCCGCTGCAGGTTCCGATTTCTTCCAACATTTCGATGTCATATTCGGTCCTTTGCTTGATCCTCTGCGCTTCCACCAGCTTCCCTTGTTCTTCGAAAAACTTGACCCTTTCTTTCAATTCTTCTCTGATGCGCCGAATCGCTTCTTTCATTTTCCAATCATCGACGGCAAACAGAGTTGCCGGAAAGAGATTCACGATCCTCTTTTCCGCAAGCGCCCGGCCGCTCACGATGTCGATGATTTTTATTTTTTCGATTTCGTTATCAAAAAATTCAATGCGGATGGCTTCATTTTTCTCATAAGGCGGGATGATGTCTAGGGATTCGCCCTTGACCCGAAAGACCCCGCGCTTGATGTCATAATCATTCCGCACATATTGCATGTTGACGAGTCTTTCCAGAATCTCCTCCCGGGGAATGACGTCGCCGACCCTCAACGTGAGCATTTTGTTTCTGTAATCCTCGGGGTTGCCGATGCCGTAAATGCAAGAAACGCTCGCGACAACGATCACATCCTCCCGCTCCAAAAGCGAGCTCACGGTGCTGTGCCGCATCTGGTCAATGTCGTCGTTGATGCTGGCGTCCTTTTCGATGTATAAATCCCGGTGGGCGACATACGCTTCAGGCTGGTAATAATCATAGTAAGAAATGAAATATTCGACTCTGTTTTCTGGAAAAAAACCCTTCAGTTCGCTGTAGAGCTGTCCCGCAAGGGTTTTGTTATGGGCCAAGACCAGGGTTTTTTTGCCGATTCTTTCAATGACATTGGCGATTGTAAAAGTCTTGCCGGTTCCCGTTGCTCCGAGCAGGGTTTGTTCCTTGACGCCGTTTTTGATATTGTTCACTAATTTGTCGATGGCTTCCGGCTGATCTCCCGTCGGTTTATAATCACTGTGCAGTTTGAAAAGTCCCATAATCGCCTCCGTTATTATTATGTATATTATACATTTTTTTACTCTGTTTTTCAACGCAAACAAAAAATCTCTGCTAGCAGAGATTCTTTGTCAATCGGTGTATTTCAGGCGCTCCCGATTGCTTGCTATCTGCAAATCCAGATAGCGGGTAAAATCGGTTGCCGTGAAATGGTCGTGTCCAAACTCAACTTCCAAAGTCTTGAGGCCTTCATACAATGTTGCTGCAACATTGTAACTTCCGGTGAGTTCGTCATGGATGGGCTTATAATAAGTGGTGATTGCCGTCTTGATTTTGGTAGTCAGACTCGAATCGGAAGAACTCTTCTCATAGGTCATGATTTGTTCAATCGTCGGCAAAACTTTCCCTGTTTCCCATTCGCTCAAGGGCATCGTTTCCAGATTGATGTAAACATGGAACCCTTCGCTTGTGATGATGTAGGGGATCTCCTCTTCACCGAGACCGTAAATCACAGTTTCTTTGCTGTCAGGATCCTTGTCCCAAATTTCTTTGGCAGCATCGTTCAAAGCTTTGGCTTTGCTTCCGTTGGTGAATGTGCCGAGATCGGAGAATCTGATGTTCAAGCCGGCCGTTTTATATTTGGAAATTTCAATGCCCTCATACAGGTATTGGCTGGCATCGAGGGGCTGTGAGTCTTTATCCTGGGGAAGTCCTGCCAGGAATCGCGGTGCTTTCTTGTAAGCCGTGACGAGCTCATGCAATCTCTTTTCATGGGTCTCGTTTTCCTTAAGTTCGGCGGCCAATAAGTCAAGAACGTCCTTATAGAAGTGCTTGGCATACTCATTCTGAGTAGCATTCCATTTTTCCGGATCTTTGGCCTTCCCTTTCTCGTCGAGCACTTCGATCACCAGTTGGATACCCCTCGCTTTAAAATAGTCATCAACTTGTTTTTGCATCTGCCTGAGGTAAAAATCAGCAAGCTCCGAATCAGCAGCTGTGATCTTGCCTAAGCTTTTCGCATAATTGTCCTTGACGCGGTTAAAGAGAAGGAGGTAGAAAACATCTTCTTCGGTCGCCACTCCGTAACGGACCTTGATGAAATTCTTCCAGCCCATCTTCGCGGGGTAACCATAGTCCTTGTATTCTCCGGCCTCAAAAGCCGCCTTTTCGTCTTCGATTTCGTTTTTGATTGCCTGATATTCATCCTCCTTGCCCTTAATGATCCGCTCAGATTCTTTCAGGCTTTTGTCCATGGAATAAATATCATTGTATTTCGGATTGTAAAGCAATCTCAGATACTCAATTTTCGAGGCAGCCAAAGTGAGCCCGTAACCTTCGCTCATGATTTCAAAAAGTTCGTCGGCGCTGTATTCACTCACATCAGTTTTTGCGACCAAATTCCCGTTGAGCTTCTTCGTTTCCTTATATTCCACATCCAAACCTTTGGCTTGTTCGGAATACCTTTCCTCAAGAAAATCATCGTAGATGACAAGATTATGCTCTCTTCGTAATTGCGCAATCTTCTTGGATATGAATGTGGAAGAGAGGCGGCCGGAAATCAGTTTTTCTTTGATTTCCTCTTTTACATCTTCAAATGCTGGAACATCTTCTTCCGCAATCTTCATCATCAAATAATGCCTGCTTCCGGTCGCGTTGCTTAAAGGATTTCTCAGATAGAAATTGCTGCCTTCCCCGTAACTTTCAAGATTGTCCTGAAGCTGTTTTTGAAGCACGGAATCATAGCTGTAAATCTCGTTATGGGTATAGAAGAGCTCGTCTTTGATATTTTCCAAAACGAAATTGATTTTGTCTCCGGAAATAGTGTACTCCGTGTCCTCATTCAATATCAGAGTCGCTTCGGGATAATTGTCCAACTTATGGGAGTTGGCGCTGTTATACAAAGCGATTAATGTTTCAACAATCTCCCACTCGGAAAGCTGATTGCCATCAATCCAGCTCCAAATGCCTCTATCGATTCTGACGTTCAGGCTTTCCAAAGCCTGTTGGACAAGTTTGGGAGTTTCATATGCAACGATGAGTGCATAATAGCCTTTTTTATAATTATTCTTATAATAATTTTGATATTCTTCTTCCGAAAAATCATCTTTTTTCTCGCCTGCTTCCTCCCCCTCTTCTTCTTCGGGTTCGAAAATGCGGTCGCTCGCATACAGTCTCTTCGCAAGCGTCAGGCGATAATAATCACGAACTTCATCTTCGGTATTGAAACCGTACTGGATGAACATTTTATCGAAAAACTCTTCACGTGCTTTTTCGATTTCATCAGCGGTAAGATTGTCGGTTCCGCTCGGAAAAATTTCTTCCTCAATTTTTTCCGTAATTTCTTCTTCCGTCACCGAATCCCAATAACTCTTGCCATTTCTTTTCACAAATTGGAGAAGATCCCTGTCAATCGTATCGAGCAAGAGATTCAAGCCGACTTTGGTTTTCATTTCTTCGTATGCTTCTCCATTGGTGAGGGTATAAGTATATTCTCCTTCTTTGGCTGAAAAATATAGTTCGTTCGATTCCGAAATTTGCGGGTACTTTTCACTTTTACAACCTACAAAAACTGCAAAAGCGAATACAGTCATTAAAACCAATAATGTTTTCTTCATGTTGTTCTCCTTTTAACCTATAAGGAATTTAGATTTTAAAAAGCGGTGAAGCTTCTTCCTGCGAGGCCACTGAAATTTCGCCTTCATATTTTTTTCTGATGACCTGGATGATGTCCTGTTCTATCAGGTCAGGATGATTGCATTCCCTGCTGATGTGGGCAAGAACGATGTGGGTCTGCCTGCCATTCAGCACCGCTTCCAAAACCTGAACGCAAATCCGATTCGACATGTGGCCGGTGGGTGATAAGATTCGCTCTTTCAAATTCCAGCTTCTTTCGCTTTCGATAAGCATTTGCACATCATGATTTGCTTCAATGATGAGCGCATCCACCTGCTTCAAAATCTCGAGATAATGGATCGGGAAAAAGCCGGTGTCGGTAATGTATGCCAGCCTTTTTCCGGAAGCCATGAAAACAAAGCCGAAATTGTTGGCGCTATCATGAGCAAGTTTCAGAGTCAGGAAATGAAGATCCTGGATTCGATATCTTTTGTTTTCCTCGATGAATTTGATCGGATGAGCAATCAATTTGATTTTGATGGTTTCCGGAAGCGCATCAAAAGAAAAACGATTGATGTAAAGAGTCGCGTTCGTCCGCTTCAAGATTGTGGGAAGAAAGCGAACATGATCGCCGTGCTCATGGGTGATCAGGACGGCATCAATGTCGTCGAGATCAATTCCGTGCTCGGCGGTACGCCTCTTGGCCTCGGGAAGGGAAATGCCGGCATCCAAAAGGATTTTCGCATGCTCGCTCCTGATAAAAGTCATGTTCCCTCCCGAACCGCTGGCAATAACGCAAAACTCCATATTTCTCCTCTCGTTCTTTCTTTTAAGAAAGGCCTTGAGGTTTCAAGGCCTAAATTTCATTCCTCTTCCGCTTTAAAGTATTGCAGATTGGACTGGTAGGATTTGATTCTACCCTGGACGAAATCCAAGAATTGAGCCTCGTCATAGTTCTCAGAATTGAAGGTAAAATCTAAACCTTGTAAATCCTTATATAAATGAATTGTCACATAATTAGAATCGCTAAGTTCTTTATACAGCGAAGAATAATAAGTCGTGACAGCCGTCTTCATCGTGCTTGTGAATTCTGCAGTTGTTTTTTCTTTGTTTTCATCAAGCAAGTGCGTGCTTTCGCTGTCCTCAATGTAAGTCTTGATCATCTCCAATGTCGGTATGATTCCCGGGTTTACCTTCTCCTTATCGGTTGCATAGTACCATTTGGGGATGTCCGTGGAACCTAAATTCACATAGCCATGATAACCGAATTGGGTGATGATGGGCTTAAATTCTCCGGTTACAGGATCCTTATAGGGAGTCGGAATCTCGGAAGTCGGGTCAGCTTTCCACATTTCTCTGACCGCATCCTCAAATTCTTTCACAAAATCGCCTGGTCCTTTTGTTCCTAAGTCCTGATACTCAAGAATGAGGCCTGCAGATTTATATTTCGAAAACTCAAATTTATAATCCTTGCTTTCGAGAGCATAATCAAAACCTTCGGGTTGGGCGCTTACATCCTGCCCGATGCCGGCCAGGAAGCGCGGAGCTTTGAGGAACAAGTCAGCCAAGGTCTCAAATTTTTCTTTGGCCGTTCCCGGTTCCGCATCATAATATTTCCAAATTTCCGCAAACAATTCCTCCGCAAGCTCCCTTTGATAGCTTGTCCAGTTGTCTGGATGGATTATTTCGCCGTCTTCGTCCTCCACCCTAATGAGGAGATGAATACCGCGCACGGAGAAATATTCGTCGGCCATTTCTTCCATCTTTTCCTTATACTTTTTCCAGAGTTCGGAATCTTCATCGACATCAGCCAGCAAACTGAGGTCGTCAGTGTAATCCGAGTAGATTTCACCGTAAAGGACGTAGTATTTCATTTCATTAACATCCTGAACTCCGAAGAAATCCCTGATGAAGTTTTTCCATCCATAAGTGGAAGGATAGCCGTACATCGCATAACCGTTCCTCAGGAAATAGTCGCGCAGTCCTCTGACGGTGTTCTTGATTGCCTGCCATCTTTCAGGATCGAGGATTCTTTCTTTTTCGGAAAGACCTTCTTCATAATAATTGAAAATGGTATTCAGATCAGGATTGTTTAAGAGGCGGAGATAGTTGATTCTATCTAGAGCGAGGTTCATGCCGTAGTGCTTGTCCATGTAATTGAAGAGATCATCGGCACTGATATCTTTTCCGGCAACCTTCGCAACCAGCGTCTTGCTTTCACCCTTGGTTTTCTTGTGTTCTACACCATAGCTCTTGACTCTCTGGATGTATTCTTTCTCCAGAGCCTCATCATAAATCACAAGTCCCTTTTCTGCGCGTAGCTTCGCCATTTCGGTTTCGATGAAACTGTCCGTCAATTTCTTTTCAATAAGTTTATCGTATACTTCGTCACGAACATCGTCCAACTCGGGAGCAACTTCTTCCGCAAGTTTCAACATGAAAACAAAGAGTTCCTTGTTCTCATAAGCCCTGAGCTGAGGCGTAAAGAATTTTTGGCTGGAGGTTATTTCCTCATTATCATAATCCGCATAATTCTTCATTGAGACTTTCAAATAATTCTGAATTGAAGAATTATACTCAACGATTTCTTTGTAGGTGTAATAGAATTCATTCAGTCTCTGATCTCCGTCCTCGGATTCGACCGTCGTATTGAAAACATATCTTCCGTCCTCGTTGATGGTGTAGTGGACGTCTTCGAGAACGGTCAGCGTTTCTTCGGGGTAATTTTCGAGTTTGTGAGAATTCACCGCATTGTACATGTCGATGAAAGCCTTGACGACTTCGGCAGTCGTCAGCGCCACTTCTTCGCCGTCAACTTCTTTGACCCATTTTGTAAAATCCCCGGAAACGGATGTGTCTTTTTCATGAACGGTGATTCCGAGTTGCTTTAGGAGCGTATAACCTTCTTCTTCAGATCTGAAAGGAACGATGATTGCCCAATAACCGTTCTGGTAGTCAGCTTTATATTGCGTTTCGTATTCTTTATCCGAAAAGAATGGTTCGTCTTTTTCAGAAACATGCTCTTCGATCTGTTTTTCCAATTGCGCGGCCGCATACTTCTTCTTGGCCAGTTTCAAACGATAGTGGGCTTTAATGTCTTCCTCGTTTTTCAGGCCTCGTTCCACGAGCATGCTTTCCGCAAAACTCTCTTCCGCTTCTTCCAATTCCTCTTCCGTAAGCGCGTCCTTCCCTTTCGGATATTTGCTCTGAGGGAATTTGTCTTTCTCAATCGCTTCGTTGATTTCCTCTTCCGTAACCGCATTGTAATAATCCGCGTCTCCGGACTTGAGCAGTTCAATGTCTATCATTTCTATCAGCATTGAGAGTCCGTAGTTGTTCTTCAACTGCTCATATACGCTTTGATTTGTCATTGAAAATTTTCTGCCATCTTCGCTGGCTTCAAAATATAGTCCTTCGAAATTGCTTATGCCCGGGACGGCTTTCTCCCTATTGAAAATCGTGCAGGAAACAGCAATTCCTATTATTATCAACAGAACAATGATCAATGGCAATGTCCTTTTTGCTACTTGAGACGCATTCATAATTTTCACTCCTTAACATTCAGATTAGCAACAATATTATCTTATCATTTCCGATAAAATTTTTCAATATATTTCCCTAAGCGAAACGGGGGAAATTGCTCCGTTTACAACATATATATTTTACTACTTTTTGCGGGAAATGTAAATGCTTTTTTAGTTCCATTTAATATAACAAATAAGCACTCTGGTTTTTTAATGCCATTTTCAAGAAATAAAGGGGAATGCGCTCCCCCTTACTCGTCGCTGTCTTCGCTGATTTCCAAAACCAAATCTTCGATTCTGCGATTGGCCACCTTGGAGACTGTGAATTTGAGGATGTGACCGGTCTCGCTTTCTTCATTCTCTCCGTAAAACGGGGGATGACGATAAATCACTTCCATGCCCTCGTAGGGCAAGCCTTCGCAGAGTCCGTAAACAAAACCGCCGACGCTGGAGAATTCGCTTTCCGGAGGATTACCGAGTTCGAGAATCTCAAAGAGCTCCTCAAGATCCATTTCCGGTTTCACGTGGTATTTATCCTCGGCAATTTTAACCAAATCTTCTCCCTCAACATCGTCATATTCGTCATAAATTTCTCCGACGATTTCTTCCAAGGCGTCTTCCATCGTGACAATTCCGCTCGTCCCGCCGTAATCGTCGACAACGATCGCAAAGTGTTTCTGCAGTCTCTGCATTTCTTTTATCAAATCATTCACCTTGGTCGTCTTTGAAACATAGAAGGGCTCCGAAAGAAGTTCTTCAAGTTCGACCTTTTCCCCCTTGAGCAGGGCAGTGAAAAAATCCTTTTCACTCAAAATGCCAACAATGTTGTCCTTATCTTCGCGGTAGACGGGAATGCGTGAAAACTGGTATTCAAAGAAAGTGTTTTTGATTTCTTCGATTGAAGCTGAGATTTCCACCGCGACGACATCGACTCTGGGAGTCATAATGTCATATACGGTGGTTTCGCTCAGGAAGATCGCGTTTTGAATCATTTCCGCATCGTTTTCTTCAAGAACCCCTTCCGTCTCCATGGCGTCAATGATTGATTCGAGCGCTTCTCCTGTAACCTTCGGGCCGTCCGCAAGATCATGTTTCTTGATGATCGCCCTTCTCAGTTTAACGTAGAGATAAGTGACTGGAGTCATTATCTTAATCAAAAGGTAAAGAAAACCGGAATATTTCAAAGCTTTCATTTCCGGAGTGATTTGTCCTTTTGAGCGCGGAATGATTTCCGTAAAAATGAGCATGAGCGGAGAAAGGATCAAAATCACCAACAAGGAAGCCAGAAAGAAATTATCGAGGAGGTTGTAGAGGAAATACCCCGCAAGGGCGACCAAAGCGATTTTCAAAAAAATGTCCAGAATCAAAAGCGTCATCAGGGTCACGTCATATTTTTCCGCGATATACACCGCTTTTTTCGCGCCCCGCTTCCTTTCCTCCAAAAAGCTGCGGATTCTGATGATGTTGACGCTGGAAAAAACCGCCTCGGCTTTGGAAACAAAAGCGGAAAAGAAAAAGAGAATAATGAACACCAACAAAAGAATGATATTCAATTCCGGCTTTTTCAAAAAAAAGTCAATGTTCAATAATTGGGGCAGTTCCGGAGGAACCAAAAAGCAACACCTCTCAATACTTTTATTAGGAATATTATATCACTTAATGGGACGCTTGTCCAGAAGCGAAAAAAGAAAAACCTGAAAATGCTTTTCAGGTTCTAGAAATCAGGTTTATAGAATCTCTTCCTGCCAAAAGCCAATATCGGTTCCGTGTATTCTCCCGGCAGCGTGGTCGTCACTTCCTTTTCCAAAGCAGCCATCCGCGAATCGGAATAATCAAGGATGTGGATCAGGACCGCTTCCGGAATCAGCGGCTCTTTGGGCGAGCCATATTCCAAAAGGCCGTGATGGGAGAGGAGGATGTGCTGGAGAGACAAAAATTCGTCCGTTTTTTCCAGTCCCAAATCGCAGGCGGTTTTGTATAAGATGTTCGAGCCGATGGCGATGTTGCCGAGGAGATTTCCTTCTTTCGTATATTCGGTTCCCTTGGGTCCGGAGAGCTCCACCATTTTCCCGATGTCATGGAGAATGATGCCCCCGTAAACCAGGGAGCGGTTCAGATAGGGAAAGAGTTCTAAAAACGAATCGCCCAAAACGAGCATCGAATAAACATGATAGGCCAACCCGCCGAAATAATTGTGATGCATGCTCAAGGCCGCGGGATGGCGGAAGAAATCAGGGAAAAATTGCTTGAGTGTCGCAAAAACAAGTTTTTTGATTACCTGATTGTCGATTTTATTGATGTAAGCGACGATTCCTTCCTTCAGTTCCTCCTCGCTCATTTTCGCGTATTCAAAAAATTGGCTTTTATCGATTTCCGAATCGTCAAGAACTCTCAGTTCGGAAACGTTGAACTGCATTTTTCCCTGATAATCCTTCATCGTGCCGGAGAGTTCATATACCTCCCCGTTTTTCAACAGTTCGCGTTTTTCATCGGTCAGGGCCCAAATTTTCACTTCGATCAAATCCGTGCCGTCAAACCCGAGCATGCTCGCATAATCGGCATTGGCGCTCGTTTTTCTTATTTGGATGTCGGATAAGCGAAGAATCAAAACCGCCTTATCCGACGGGCTGAAATCTTTGATTTTTTTTCTCATTTAGAATCAATTCTTTCTTGATATTTTTTTAGTGCTTGATATTTCGGATCGATGCTTGTCAGAAGATTCCTGTAAAACCTGTTCAATTCCCTGGTAACGAGTATTTTTTCCGCGCCTCGCACATAGCCCAACTCCGCAAGAATCTCTATGTTTTGGGCGGTGAGGTTATCGACGACGCGGTTCAACTCCAATTCCAGGTTCTGTAGTTCCAATCTTCTGACCTTCTCTTCCAAACTTTCTGACCCGGGATTCTGAAAACCATCGTGATAAACGGGGATTTCCGGAGCCGCATCATGCACGAAATCCTGCTGCGGGGGTTCTTCCGCGACTGTGGGCGCAGGTGCCGGCTCCGCACTCAAATTCTGGGCAACCGCCTCACCGTAATAGGTTTTCAGCGATTCAAAAGCAAAATTTCTGATTTCCTGGTAATTGTTTGCAAGTTCTCCCAACAAGACCTTGCGCAGGATGTTTTCATAGATGATTTCATCATAGGCGTCATAACTTTTCAAAAGGTATTTTAGGTCGTTTTTGGAAAAGGCAAGTTCGTCTGCCGTTTTGATCGGCAGGTTTTCAAAGGCAGCCTGAATCTGCTTGTCCTTTTTCTTGCTTTTATTCAGCAGGCGGTTGATTCGGTTGGCTTCCAGGCAGATGTCTAAGCCTTTAAAAAACAAATCTTCGGAATTGAAATTGCCCTTGGGATTGGCGAGCGCCAGATCCACAATCTCCGCAAGACGCGCGGGGTCCTCGCTGGCTTGGCCCCATTCCGCGTTGAACTCCCCCGCTTTTACAAACGCGCATCCCAAGAAAATGTCTGTCGTTTCCGGTCGGTACTTATTCCTGAGGCGTTTGAATTCATGTTTCAACACAGGAATTCTTTTATATATTCCCGAATCGACAAGCAAAAACAAGGCTTTCTTGAAATGATCCCCTTCAAGGATTCTTTTCATTTCCTTAACCATGGCTTCAGGGCTCATTCTCAAAAGCAGTTTCGCTTTTTTCCTCATCGCATTGAAGGTCCGTTTTTCAATCTTGAACCCCAGTTCGCTCACAAAACGGAATGCGGTCAGAATCCGGAGCGGGTTTTCTTCAAACCTAGTTTTCGGATTTCCGATTGTTTTAATTCTTTTCTTTTGTAAATCCTCATAACCCCGGTAAATGTCGGTATATTTTTCAGCAGGGCTCATGGCAATGGAGTTGATTGTAAAATCGCGGGCGGAGACCTCATCATGAAGATTTTTGGAATAGTGCATTCTCAAAGGCGTGCGGTCATCGCGGTAATCGACGCGTTTGAAAGTGCCGATCAGAAAATCGTAGCCGCGATAATAAAGGCGCACATAACCGTTCTCATCCTCGGTTCTGTAATCCTGGAAAATGCCTTTCACCATCTCCGCGGTGGCGCTGGTCGCGATTTCGACTTCCCTGATGGGGAGTCCCAAAATGTAATAACAAACGGCCTCCCCTATCATATAGGCCTCGCAACCCTTACCTATCAATATTTTTAGCAGTTCTTTTCCGAGTTCTATGTGTTCATTCATGGCCAGGAATGCTCCCTTTTTCGCTTTAAGTTTATTATACACTATTAATAGACAAAATTCTAGACTTTTATACATTTTGAAAATCCATGATTTGCCCGGAAATCAAAAATGAGTTATAATAAAAGCATGGAGTGAGCATTATGTATACGATTAAAAATACGGTGACTTATGAGCAGATCATCAATAAAAGTCGTTTCATTTGTTATCTTTTCCCAGTAAAGGATGTTTCGGAAGCAAATGAAATTCTTGCCAATATCAGAAAAAAACACTATGACGCCAACCATAATTGCTATGGCTACATCATCGGCACCAATCCTCCCACCGCAAAATCATCCGATGATGGCGAACCGAGCCAGACCGCCGGCGTCCCCATTTTCGAAGTTCTGAAAAAAAACAACCTCACCAATGTCATCGCCATCGTCACCAGATATTTCGGGGGCGTCAAGCTCGGCGCGGGCGGCCTGATCAGAGCCTATGGTTCAAGCGTTTCGGAAGCGCTGAAGCTTGCAGAAATCGTAAAGATAGAGAAAAAGGTAATTATGGAAATAATTGCTGATTACGCTCATGTCGACAGCGTCCAAAGGATTTTGGAAAACCACATCATCGATCGTATTTTTTCCGATAAAGTCAATTTAAAAGCAGAAATACCGGAAAACGAGTTTGAGCGCATAAAAAGAGAACTGACGGAAGTTTCGAAGGGGGCTGTCGAAACTAAAGTCTTGGGAACGAAGGATTCTGTTTGATTGATAAGGAAAATAATAAAAGCCGTTGCCGGCCCTAGATTCATTCGCTTGCTTCCCTATTTTCTTTTTCTTTCAAAAATCTCCTTCTCGTGGCTTCACCCCCGCGCAGATGGCGGATGGATTTATTGTATTCCAAGAGCTTTTTGACTTCGACATACAAATCCTGATTCAGGTCGGGAAGCCTTTCTGTCAAATCTTTATGAACGGTCGATTTCGAACAGTCGACCTTTTTTGCTACCTCCCGGACCGTGCTCCTATCGGTCAAAAATATATCGGCGATTTTTAAGACGCGCTGTCTTATTTGATAATCCATACTATTCCCCCCGTTTAGTACAATATATGCGCGTCTCACTTTTAATATAACTTGCCGGAAAGGGGGGTTTTGATAATTGATTTTTTCCGCTCTTTGCTGTTCCGTTTTTATTGACTTTTTTTATGAAATAGTGTATATTTAAATTAGTTTTATTAATGCAAAGGGAAGAAATATGTCCGTTTTGGTTTGCGAGAATTTAACGAAGAAAATCAAGAAGAATCCTGTGGTGAGCAACTTCAGCTACAATTTTCTTGACAACCAAATCTATGCGCTTGTGGGAAGGGACAACTCCGGCCGCGATGAGCTTTTGCAGATTTTGGCCGCGCAAATTCGCCCCGATTCCGGAAAGGTTTGGTTGGACGGGGAGGAACTCTTCGGTAATTTGAAAATGAACAAGCGCCTGTGCTATATTTCGGAAGCAACTTCATTCCCGAAGCATTTTCGAATCAAAAGCATTTTTCGTTTGATGTCCTGGCTTTATCCAAAATGGGATAACGCCTACGCTTTCGAATTATGCGAATATTTCAAAATCAAAAGAAAAAGGACTTACGGAAGCCTGAAAGCAAACGAAAAGATTCTTTTTTCGGGAATCATCGGACTTGCTTCAAGAGCCAACATTACCATCTTCGGTTCTGCCTTGGATAAAATCGATCTGAAAGACCGTTTTGATTTTTATAATTTCGTTTATTCCCACCATACCCGCTATCCGCGCACTCTGATAATAGGAACCGATAATGTCGATGAAATAGAAAACTTAATTGACAAAATTTTGTTTTTGGATAAGGGCAGGCTTTTCGAAACATTTACGGTCAAATACATAAAAAACAACTTTCGGCTTTTAAGCGGAAAGAGCGAAGTGCTGAAATCTTTAATATCCGATCTGAAAGTCATTGGCGCCGAGGAACGCTACAACATCCTCACCGTTTGCGTGGCGAAAGCCTTAACGAAGGACGAAACCAGGAAATTTCAGAAGTACCTGATTAAAATCTCCGAAGCACCGATCCAGAAGGTGTTCGTTTACCTTTTGGATCTGCGCGAGAAAAAGGGTTTATAAACATGTTGTCCGCATTGGCCTTCCGTTATTATGCACATCGGCGCTATTACTTCTTAATCTGGTTTCCTTTTTTCTCCATCATTTCTGCGCTTCTCTATCTGCAAGCGGAATTCATCCATTTCTGGAGCGCAGCCATCGGCTTCGTTCTCTTCAGCTGTTTTCACCTCGGAGCTTACGAATACCGGAAACTGAAACATCATTATTATGCCTTCAGACCGAGCAATACCTTGTTTTTCTTAAGCAGTCTCATCTTTTCCGGAATCAATGCCCTGCTCCAGAGCTTAGGCGCACTCGCCTTCCTGCTAGCGGGCTCCGCTCTTTCCGGAAACGAACTCCTGCTCCCCTTCGTCTTTTTACTTTCCCTTTTTGCTTATTCGCTCGCTTCCCTCCTCACTTTGATTGCAAGGATTTTCGGAAGCTTAAAAACATATTTCTTGGTGTTTGTTCTCGGAGCCGCTTTCTGCGCTTTTACAAATAAAGAGGCTGCGGTTCTTGCCGCGATTGGCGCCTTTTTTGAAAAGAATTTGTTTTTGAGAACTTTTCCCTTCTTGCTTATGGGCTCAGCAATTTGTTTTCTTATCGTTTACACGATATCCCATCAGACAAAAAAATAAAAAGCTTTATCAAAACGATAAGGCTTTTAATTTTCGTTTATTTCATTGATGGCTTTTCCGATTAGGAGCTCAGGATCTTTCGGCTTGCCGTTCACCAGAATCCGGAAGTGCAAATGGTTTCCCGCGCTCGCATCATTTTCGTTTTCGCCGGAGATGCCGATGACATCGCCCTGGGCAACTTCATCGCCGATTTCCACGCTAACTTCTCCGAGGCTTCTGTATTCCGTTTCCAGACCATTGTCGTGCTCAATCACGACCACCTTTCCGAAAACGGAACTGTCGCTGACGGTCTTCACCGTTCCGCTCAAGCTGGCGATGACCTCAAATCCTTCATCGCCTGCGGAATAAGAAATTCCCGTGCTTGTATAATAAGAACTGCCCTGAACTATGAACGACATTTCCTGTATTTCAGTCTCTTTATCCAATGCCCAAAATCTTCTGATGGTTTCGACATTTTTTGCTATATAAGGGGCTATGATTTTTTCATATACTATTGGATCTTCGGGTTCTTCAATCGGCGGTCCGGGATCTTCCCCTCCCGGCGGGGGAGTTTCTCGCGGATTAAGCAAGCTTAAAGAAATGAAAAATACTCCGAAAACAAGAACCAGCACCGCGATAAAAAGAATTCGCTGAGCTTTTTCCTTTGAAATCCTTTTTAGCTTCACAATTATTCACCTCGCTAGTATTATTTACTGCGAGGATTTTTTTATACATTATTTGTTTTTGGGAAATTCTATCTGACCACCACAAAAATTCGTTCGTAAATGACCAAAAAAGCATAGGCGATAATGAATGCAAAAGCAAAGCTGACGAAGGTTACCAAAAAGCGGATCTGCCATCCGGAATTCCTGCGGAATAGTTTTGAAAAATCGAGAGCCATCAGAGCCCTGTAAGTCAGGGGCGTAAATCCTATCAGTATAATAAAGAACCACATGGAAATCAAATTGTCAATCATAATTCCTCCTCCGCGCGCGCATATAAATAGAGCAAATCAGAGAGGCGGTTGCTGTAAGCAAAAACGGTCGGATCCAAATCTTTGCTTCTCCCCAATGTCACGACTCTCCTTTCCAGCCTCCTGGCTACGGTCCTGGCAATGTGAATCTGGCTGCTGGCCAAAGTCCTTCCCGGTAAGATGAAACCCTTTTGTTCGGGAAGCTTCTTTTCGTAAAATTCTATTTCTTCCTCGATTGCTTCCGCCTCGTTTCCGAGCTTCTTCCCGTCCAGGATGAGCGCTTCTCCAAACCGGAAGAGTTCCTGCGTTAAAGCCTCCAGGCCGGTTTTTATCGCAGAGTTTCTTACTAGGTTATGGGCATGCATTAAATTGGCCTGCAATTCGTCCAACGTTCCCAAACATTCGATCAGAGCATCATCCTTGCCAACGCGTTTGTCCATGGCATCCGTCATTTTAAAATCGCCGGTCCTCGTTGAGATTTTCATAGCTTCCACCTCAAAAATATTATAACACTTGGAAAAGGCTTTTTCAATCATTACCGCCTGAACCGGTTTTTTATCTGCGCAAAACTCAAAGCCGTTTGCTCTTTCGAATAAAGAATGTTGAGCGCCAAGAAAAACGCAAGCAAGAGGTAAACGATGTTAATGTTCAATAAATTGTGGTTAAATAGGGATTCAACTGCCACCGCAAACAAAATCAAACCCAATAAGAATCTCTCCTTCCTCCCCGATTTTATAATCAAATTCACCAAATAGTAAAAGAACACTAGGAGCATTACTAGCATGAAGATGCCCGACTCCGCGAGCAATTGCAATACAAGGTTATGAGTGTTCATCCGCATGCCCGTGAGCTCTTCCATTGCCGGGGGGACGTTTCCAATGCCGATGCCCAAACTAAAATTATGTAAAAAGATCTTAATTCCCGCTTTCAAGAGTTCATAGCGCGGCTCGGCCAAAATCGGTCCTGGAAGAGCGGGACCCGGCCCAGAAGGTCCCGGTGGGGATGGTCGGGGGAAAATTCTTTGCAAGTCCAGCAGAAGGTGGAGATTGTCCCAAGTCTTTGCAAGCGGTTTTTGAAAGATGAAATAAATGACGATCATGAAAAGGGCAGCAAGCGGAGCGAAGTAATTCTTCTTTTTTGAATGCTCGATCAGGAAGAATACCAGAATGATGAGCGCCAATACATAACCCGAACGGGAAACAGTCATGAAGATTCCGAAAACAATCAAAATGCGGCTGATGATGAAAAAAACATTGGTCCATGAATTTGGTCTTTTCTGTTTATAAAAAGAAAGCAGCAGGGCAAGATTCAAAGCAAAGGCGGAAACATTTGGGTCAAGCAACAACCCTGCCGGCCTGAGCCGCCCGACCTGAAGATAGTTATAGCCATAGATGAGCTCAATTGCCATCGTGAGAACGATAAGCAAAGCCCCGATTACAAAGCCGTAGCGGATGATTTGCAATCTCCCCCTGTTGATTAAAAAAAAGTTGAAGATGATCAATATGAAAACATTGACCAGATAAACAAAGCTTCTCTCCAAAAAGGCGGACTTTGAAAAGTTAAACAAAGAAGTCGCGAGATTTAGAGCAAGCAGCCCGCACAGGGAGAAAAAAACGGCCCGGCTTTCTTTTGTAGAAAGGAGGAGCAGGTTTTTGTTGCGGATGAGATCCCTGATTATTACAGCGATGATGACCAAGGCAATAATCATTTCATAGGAAAAACCGAAAACCATCACAAAGATGAGCGGAAGATTTGCGACGATTGAAACCACATAAAAACCGAAAATCCATTTTTTATCCGCAAAAAACAGAAAAAACGGGATTATCAATAAAATGACTGCGATTATTTCCGCAAGCCACATGTTGTCAACTAAAAAATTATATTCTCCGCTTAACATTTCCGGCCTCCGATATATATAATTCCTGATACTTCTGTGCAGTTTCTTTAAGATTATAATTTTCTGCTTTGCGGGTATTGTTTAAAGAAATCATTTCTAAAAGTTCAGGATCCTGAAGCAATCCTGCAATGAGATTGGAAAAACCTTCGACATCAGTGCAGTCCTGAAGCAAATAACCGTTGATTCCGTTTTCCACAAGCCCCCGTAGTCCGCCAACATTGCTTCCCACAATCACGCAGCCGGATGCCATCGCCTCCAAAACCGCTAACGGCAGCCCTTCATAAAAAGAGGGAATAAAAAAAATATCGATTTTCTTCAATTCCTCCGGAACATGCTCACTCATTCCGACGAAGACGATGTCTTCTCTTTCCTGATAGCTGTTCTTATATTTATCAAAAAGGCTTCCACCGCCCACAAGCCTTAATTTTAGCTTAGGAAAGCTCGCTTTCAGGGTTAAAAAAACATTGATGATTGTCCGATGATTTTTGACCGGCTCAAATCTTCCCACGCTTCCCAAGACCATTTCGCTTCTGAAACTCCGCTTATGTTTGAATTTTTCCACTTCGATTCCGTTTGCGATCATGGGAATGTTTTTGATTTCATAAATTTTTTCCAAGCTTTCTTTGATCTCAGGGCTGATTCCGACCGGTATGATCTTCCCATTTTTAATCAGTTTTTTGATGAAGAATCTTTTCAAAAAACCGAATTCTCTTTCCGGCAGGGTGTGGGCTGTATATATCGCTTTTATTTTATGAAAATAAAGAAAAGGAAGGAAATAAATCAGTCCGCCGATGTTTCCGTGCAAAATGTCAGGTTTAAATTCCTTCAAGGCTTGCCAGATGCGCAAAACCGCCCTTGGACTGAAACCTTCCTTTTTTGAAATATAGCGGACTTCAATCGGAAGTCTGTCTGCTTCCTTTTCCAAGCTGCTCCCCGTCCTCCTTCCCAAAACAAGCAAAAGAACGGAAATGCGGGCATAATCAATGTTTTTCAGGAGATTGATGACGAAGGTTTCCGCGCCGCCTATTTCCAGCGTTCCGATTGACACAGCGAGTCTAAGCATTGGCTGTTTCCTGATATAATAGCAAGTAACGTTCGGCGGTCAGTTTCAAAGAAAATGCGCGCGCGGATTTTGATGCGTTTTTTCGGATTATTTCCAAATTGTCGTAATTCTGGTAAATGTTTTCCAATTCATAGTAAAGTGCATTCTTTTCGATGTCGATTTCAAATCCGTTGACTTCGCTTTCGATGAGTGAACTCAAATCCCTTCTCGTTATCACCAAGAGACCGGATGCAAGCGCCTCAAGCAAAGCCAGGGACATCCCTTCATAGCGCGAAGGCAATACAAAAACACAAGCCTCGCGCATGTATTCTTCAACATTTTCAGCGTGATCAATGAATTCCACCTGTTTTACGATCTCCAGCTTTCTTGCAAATCGCTTCATTTTCTTCTTCAGTGGTCCGCTCCCAATCAGAATCAATTTTACATCCTTTTTTTTATTCGCAAACTTCGCGAATTCTTTGAGCAAATATCTGTGGTTTTTCAAGGGAACGAAGCGGCCGACGTGCAAGACCTGAAAACTATTTTTCTTTTGGGGGAGGTAGCGGAATTTTTCCAAATTCACGCCGTTCGGAATCAGCCTTCCTTGGATTCCGTAGAGCCGCAACAAACTCTCCTCCACTTCTTCCGAGACGGGAACAGGAATGATGGTTCGTCGTTTGTATAAAGGGCGGTAAAAAAATCTTCTCAGGTTTCTTGCGTCAAAATCGGCAAGCGTGTGGACGGTGTGGATCCATTTGCTGTTTTTTTTGTGTGGCCGGTAGAAATAAATATAATCCGCCGCCTTAAGGTGCGTATGGATGATGTCGGGCTTGAATTTTTCAAGCATGTTTTTTAATTTTTTGTATGCTTTGACGGAAAAAAGGCGGTTGCCGGCATTCAGATAACAATACCAAATATCCATTTCCGCCAGTTCTCTGTCATATATGGTTTGATAATTCTTTCTGATGACAAAAAGCCTGATTTCTACCTTGCTCTTTAATTCCCGCACTAAATTTAAAACTAATTTTTCCGCTCCTCCAACTTCGAGCGAAGTGATTACCATGGCTATTTTCATATTATTTCACGTATAAGTCCGATGATTTCCGGTATTATTTTCTTTTGGTCAAAGCGTGCCGAAGAAGCATGGGCGTTTTCATGCAAATCCGATTTGTTTTCGGATTTGATATATTTTTCAATTTTTAATATCAAATCATAACTGCTCCTCGGACGGACCAGAAAACCATTGTATCCGTCTTTGATCACATCTCGGCAGCCGGGGACGTCGCTTGCGATCAAAAACTTTTTCGCCGCCAAGCCCTCCATCAGCGAAAAAGGCATGCCTTCGCGATAGGAGGGAAGCACCACAACATGGACATCTTTTAACAGGACATTGATGTCGAAACGGTACCCCAGGTATCTCACTATTCCCTTTTGCACATAATCCTCAATCTCTGTTTTTTTTAAGACCGATTTCTTTTTATAGAAATCTCCCGCAATCCAAAAACTTACTTCCGGGAAGCGTCTTTTCACAATTTTAGCTGCTTCGAGGTATTCCCTGATTCCCTTCTCTTTCAGCAACCTGCCGATGTAAATGAATACCGGCGGCGCGGACAAATCGACATGGGGAAAGAATTTCTCAAGGTCAACCCCCTCGCCGGGGATGATTGTGTGCGGCTGACGCAAAAGATCCAATTCCGCAAACAAATAATAATCTTCCTTGTTTAGGAAAATATAATGATCGACCTTTCTGGAAATCAAGCGGTAAAGAAAGCGGACAATTTTGAATAGCAGATTCTTCTCTTCAAACACCGTTCCCGTCCCGGCAACGACATTAATTACTTTGCTGGCCCTGGGAGCAGCCAGGGTTCCCAATAGATGGGGTTTGATATTATAGTTGATTATCAAATCAGGTTTTATTTTTTTGAAAACCCGGCGGTATTTCCGGAGCTGCTTAAAATTGTCTTTCAATCTGCAGGAAGTCGTTTTGGCAGAGAAGGTAATCGTTTTGATTTTTTCTTGAGCCAACAGGGGCTGATATTTATCGAAGCCCGCCATGACATGAACCTCAAATTCTTTTTGAAGTTCCTTGATCAAACCCAAACGGAAAGTATAAGCAGAAAAACAATCATTGCAATTAATAATAATTTTCTTCATCTATACCCCTCAATTCTAAAATTCCAGGACTCGTTTCTATGATTTGCAATCCGTGCTTTCTTAAAAAGGTTTCCAAATCCCCGTTATTTATACCTGTTGCATGCTTTTTTTTAAAGAAGATTGTCATGGTACGGAAAATGAGTTTTAAATCCAGCCAAAAACTATAACCGGCAATGTACAAGAGGTCAAACAATAATTTATCCTCGTAATGAGAATCATAATAGCAGGTCGTTTGGGCAAGCCCGGTGATGCCTGCTTTAACTTGGAAACGGAATTTATAATAAGAATTCTCTTTCAAAAACCCTTCCACGAAACACCTTCTCTCCGGCCTCGGACCAACAAGCGACATGTCGCCGATCAAGACATTGAAAATCTGCAGGATCTCGTCTAACCGCGTTTTCCTCAAGATCTTTCCTGTTTTCGTAATCCTTTCATCGTTAGCATGGGAAAGCACGGCCCCAGACTTCCTTTCCGCATTTTTCACCATCGTTCTGAATTTAAAGAGAACGAATTCCCTTCCTCCCTCCGTCAGGCGTTTTTGCCGGTAGAGCACGGGACCGCCGTCCATGATTTTAATCATAAAATATATAAAAAGCATGAGCGGCGAAAACAGAATTATGAAGAAAAAAGAAAATACAAAATCAAAAGCTCTTTTAATGAATCTTTGGAATAAAGTCAGACTGAATGTGCTTGCCTTTCTCAGGAGAAGATCTTCCAAGTGTAAGTCCTTCTTCAGAACGGCAATGTCCGCAGGGCCGGGAAAAAAGTATGTTTGCAGGGAGTTTTCCGCACAGAACAAAAGAACTTCTTCTTTGATTTTTTTATCGAGTGAAGCGTCAAGAAAAACGGCTTCGGATTTCCGTAGCCGCTCATAATCGACGGTATTAATCATGACATTGATCAATTGGTATTTTTTTGAATTCACCAAGGGTCTTAATTTATGAAGAATGCTTCTGTCGCCGGCCAAGAGCGAAACCACTTTCAATTTTCTTCACCGTTCTTATTTTTCAGCAAAATAAAAAAGTTTATACAATTAATGCATAAACTTTGGTTAAGCTTCATTTGGTTCCGAAAAGGCGGTCCCCGCAATCTCCCAGACCGGGAACGATGTATCCTTTTTCGTTTAATTTTTCATCGAGTGCCGCCAAGTATATGTCGACATCGGGATGAGCTTCCTGAATTTTTTTGACGCCTTCGGGAGCGCCGACCAATCCCATGTAGCTAATCGTTTTCGCGCCCCGCGCTTTCAAAACATCTATCGCATGTTTGACGCTGCCGCCGGTTGCCAACATCGGATCAACGACAAAAACAACCGCGTTTTTGATGATGTTGGGGAACTTCGCATAATACTCGTGGGGCTCCAAGGTTTCTTCGTCCCTATAAACTCCGATGTGCCCAACTTTTGCCGTCGGAATCAGGGCAGTGATGCCGTCGACCATTCCCAACCCGGCGCGCAGTATCGGCACGACGACCACGGATTTTTCGAGCACATACGCTTCCGCATCTGCCACCGGCGTTTTGACCTTCACTTTTTTAGTCGGCAAGTCCCTCGTGACTTCGTAAGCCATCAGCATTCCGATTTCAGAAACGGTCTGGCGAAAATCTTTCGTTCCGGTATTCTCATCTCTAATCAGGGCGAGTTTGTGGTGAATCAATGGGTGGTTAAAAATCACTAATTTTCCGCTCATGTTCTCAATCCCTTTGCATTGAATTTAAGAAGCTCTCGAAACTTCTTTTAACAAGTATTATAACACAAGGAATGCTCATTTTCCAGAAAAAAATAAAAAGAGCGTTTGCTCTTTATTTTTGAATGTCATATTTTAAAACGAAAGCGTCCTTGAACTTGGTCTGATGGAGGACGGTCTCTTCAATATAAACATCTTCCTTGTCGATTTCATAAAACCCCAAACCCTTAAAAACCGCCACCGCATCCTTTTTTACAACCAAACTGAGCAAGGACTTGATGCCCTTTTTTGAAGCTTTCTGTACAATTTTATTGAAGAGTTCGTAAATGATTTTTTCTTTGACTTCTTTCCGGAATATGAAATACCTGATGAGCCCGAAATGATTGAATTCCTCAAACGAAAGCAGGCCGACTATTTCCCCGTCAAGGACGTATTCTCCGTTCATGACCACCTCCTCGTTGATGTCATGAACCAGGGAAATGTTTTTTAAAAAATTCAGCACTTCCTCTTTGTTGTTGGCGTCCACCGCTATGATATCCATCTATTCTCCCCTCGATTTTGAAAAAATTCTCCGCAGTTTCTCATAGAAATAAAATTCAAAGCTAATCTCTTCCCTGTCTTCAAAAGAAATGCCGTGATATTCAGGATAAAGAATGCTCCACCAATTTTTCCCCTTTCCTTCGCCGATGATGACGAGCAAGGTTCTGTATCTGCCTCCGGAAATCACTTTCCCCCCGTGTTCTTTGGGCGGAAATTTCAC
This sequence comes from Acholeplasmatales bacterium DTU067, assembly GCA_001512995.1. Classification (GTDB taxonomy): domain Bacteria; phylum Bacillota_I; class Bacilli_A; order ML615J-28; family CAG-698; genus DTU067. Next base: position 23,536 of record LFRY01000057.1, on the reverse strand, counting down.
TTTTGTTATCCGGATAAGGAATTCGCGCCCCTTCAAGACCTTGGTAATTTTTGCTTCCATTAAATCTATATTTTTTTGAACTTCGTTTATGATATCATTTGGGTTATATTTTTTTATTTCTTCTTGGAGCACGCGAACGACCGCATATTTTTCCCGCTGGTCTTCCGGGGAGTCGCTCGCTGCAACAACCCTAATCCTGAATTCCTTGCTTTCCCGGGGAAGAACCAAGGCAATGAGAATGATTAAAAATACAATCATAAGCATCCGCTTCCTCTTCATAAAAAAACCACCAAATATATTATTGGCGGTTTTTTCCATTTTATTCTATGGATATTGCTCCTTGGCGGATGATCTTGATTGCCCCTTCGGAAACATCGGCGACCGTCGAAGGAAGGCCGGAAAAGTTGGAGCGGTCGGTGATGAAATAATCTATGCGGTTTCCGAAAGCGGCCTCGATTTTTGCCATGGAATTCATTTCCGGTTTCCCGCTTTCATTGACCGAGGTTGTGGGCAACAGGGAAAACCGATCGATGATTTTTAAAGCAATTTCCGAATCCGGCATCCGGAAGCTTACTTTTCCTTCTGGTCCTTTTAGGATCAATGTCAGGGGTCCCGGCCAATGTTTCTTCATCAGCTCCAGGGCAAATTTTGGAATTTGGATGCCCAGTTCAGTAATCTGTTCAATACCGCTGCAAAGATTGGCCAAGGGCTTGGTAAAGCTGCGCCCTTTCAGTTCATAAATCTTTTTGATACCTTCCTGATCGCCGTAAAGGGCAGCAAGACCGTAGACTGTGTCGGTAGGAAAGCAAAACACCTTGCCTGCCAAAGCCTTTCTTTCCAATTTCAAAAAATCCGAAAGAGTTATTTTTTCCATAATTTCATGATTTCCTCAAGGTATTCATCATGCGTGATTGTTTTTTCGTCTTTCAGGCGCATCAATTCAAGCATGATCTGGTTCTTCTCGCTTTCGCTTAAAAAATTGTAATCGGTCACGTAGCCCTTGTCTCGGAGGTATTCTCCGATGTTGAAGCCGCTTTTTTCTTCTTCATAGCGAGCCCAGGGATATGCTCCGAAACGAGGTTCTTGTTCTGCCTGTTCTTCCTCCTCATATTCTTCCATTACCTCATACTCTGCTTCTTCATATTCATCCGTTGCTTCCTGGGGAAACTCAAAGCTTGAAGAGAGGAATTCCCGGAAATTGAAAACATTTTGCGAGCGGATCTCTTTATTAAAAAGACCCTGTCTTCTCTTATAAAAAATGAAGATTACCAATCCGCAAACCAAAATGATTGAAACCGCGAACATGTAAAACCAAAAATCGGGTGCTAGTTTAAATTCCGGTTTTAATCTGGTCAAAGCTGCGCCTTTGGACATGCCCTGGAATTTGTTTTCCAATTGCTCAAATTCCGTTTTGGACATAATCTTTAAGTTTTTAAACTTCGGCAAGGGCATTTCCTCGTCGTGGACGGAGTCAAAGATGAGCAGCGAAAAGGTGGAGCCTTCCGGAAGATCCAGGGCAACGGCCTGCACATCGCCGCGGGAATTGCTTTCCACTGCGTAGAGTTTGTCTTTATAATATACGCGGACATAATAGGCATTAGGATCGTCACTGTAAAAACAGAAACCGTATCTTATTTTTCCGCCAAGATTGCCAATGACTAATTTTATTCCGTAAGGATAATTCTCGTCGTAATGCTCTTCCAAAACATATTCGCTGTAGGCTTCTTTGATCTTCTCATCAAATTCTTGAAACACTTCTTCCCCTCGGCTGCTTGCAAGCATTGCCAGCGAAAGAAAAGCCAAAATATATTTCATCGTCATATCCTCCAATCATTCCTGATGATGAGAATCCGCGAGAGATTGTTTAAATCTTTCAGGATTGCGAATTCGCTCTCAGGAAAATAGTTTTTCACGATTGCGGAAAGTTCTTCGTCCTTGTTTTCCGGAATTTCCAGGGCGATCAGATTGGAATCGAATAGCACCTCCCGGGCGCGGCTCAAAATTTCCCTATAAAAACTCAAGCCTCCTTCCCCGGCGTAAAGAGCTTCTTCGGGCTCATTTTCGCTCACCAAAGGATCAATGTTTTCATCGCGGCTAACATAGGGAGGATTGGAAACCAGCACATCGTATTTTCCGGGGATGCTCGCAAAGAGATTGCTTTCGATGAATTCCACATCCAGACCGTGCATTGCTGCGTTTTTGCGAGCCACACCGAGCGCAAGCGCGCTGATGTCGGTAGCCGTCAGCAAAGCATCGCCGCGATTTTTCTTAATCGCCAAAGCGATCGCGCCGCTCCCGGTCCCCAAGTCGAGAATTCTGGGGGTTTTTCTTCCCACGATGTTTTCCAAAACTTTTTCCACCAAGAGTTCGGTTTCCGGGCGCGGAATCAAAACTCCCGGTCTGACCAAGAGTTTCAGGCCATAAAAATAAGTGTATCCAAGCAGATATTGGACCGGTTTGTTGTGATGAAAATACTCGTCCAAAGCTGCCAGGGTTTTTTTTCGAACTTCAACCGGAATCTTTTTGCGATAATTTATGTATAATTCGGTCGCCGTCATGCCGCTTTTTTCAAGCAACAAGAGCTTCACGACTTGTTTTTCTTTCTTTAATTTTTCAGCCAGGCGAGCCTGTTCCATGTAGAACTCTTCATAAGTCATGGCATCACTTCAAATATCTGATGTTGTCAATTCTAAACATGCAGAGCACCTCGTGGGCAACCGTCCCCAAGTATTCCGCAATCTCTCCGGCGGGCAATTCTTCGGAAGTGATGATGAATTCCGTGTCGAGGTTCACTTCCTCATCCACCCTGACGAAGAGATGGTTCATGCAGACTTTGCCGACGGTGGGGTATCTCTTTCCGTTCGCGTAAACCGGAAAGCCGCCGAGGCTCCGCCTAAAACCGTTATAATAGCCGATCGGAAGCACCGCAATCAATTCGTCTCTTTCCGCGGCATAGGCGCGGTCATAGCCGAGCTCCTCGCCTTTTTTAAGTTTTCTGATGGCAAGGGGCCGACAGGCAATTTTGACGATCTGCTTTAGATTTCCCTTTTGCTGGGCATATAAATCGACGCCGACACGGACATGGGTTCCGTAATCAGTGGAAAGATAAGCAGAGCTTGCTGCCGTGTGGATGATTTCGTAAGGAAAATGATTTGCATATGGGAGGAACTTTTCCAATTGGATTTTGGCATTTTCCGAATCCGTAAAATGCGTGTAGATTCCTTCCGGCAGAAAATTGCCTGACAAAAGCAATTCCAATGCCCGGGCATATTCCCGAAAATCCGAAAAGCCCAATCTGTTCATTCCGGTATCAATTTGCATGTGGACTTTCACTTTTCTTTGGAAGCCATAACCAATCAGGCTTTCCGCTTCCCTGAGCGAATTGACGGAAAGAACCAAGTTCGGAAAAACTTCCAAGTTTGGAAATTCGCATTCCCTGGCGCCGTTAAGAATCAAAATCTCAAAATCAAAATCCCGTGCCAGGGGCAAAGCTTCTTTCAAATCGGCGACGGCAACGAGGCCGACACCCATGTCCGCAATCTTCCGGGCAATCGCAAGCGCCCCCATGCCGTACGCTTCGCTTTTAATGACGGGGAGCACGCTTTTACCGGAAAGCTTTGCGATTTCCCGGAGATTCCCCGCAAACTTCCGCAAATCCACTTCCATGTAAAGCAAATCGTCCATTCCTCACTTAATCCCCTTCGCTGAGTTGGCGTCTTTGGTCCTCCAAAATCAAAGCTTCAATGATCGGTTCGAGTTTGCCTTCCATCACTCTGTCAAGCTGCTGNNNCCCGTGCCCGATTTTCGCAAGTCTTTCTTTTCCTTCTTTTTCCTGCCTTTCTTCAAGGATTCTTTCATAAAGGCGGGCTTTTAAAACTTTCAAAGCATTGGCTTTGTTTTCATGCTGGGATTTTCCGTCCTGGCAGCTGGCGACGATGCCGGTGGGAATGTGCGTAACGCGAACCGCAGATTTCGTGGTGTTCACGCTCTGGCCTCCGTGGCCCGATGCGCAAAAAGTGTCAACCCTCACTTCGTTCATGTTCAGATCCACATCAATTTCCTCCGGTTCGGGCATCACCAGGACCGTGGCAGTCGAAGTATGGATCCTCCCTCCGGATTCGGTTTCGGGAACCCTCTGGACCCGGTGGGCTCCGGATTCATATTTCATGTGCGAATAGACATCCTTCCCGCTCAAAAGGAACTGGATTAGCGAGAAGCCCCCGAGTTCGGACTCATTTGCGTCCAGAACTTCCAATTTCCAACCCTTTTCTTCCGCATAGCGTGAATACATCCGGAAAAGATCCCCGGCAAAAATATTGGCTTCGTCGCCCCCCGCAGCCCCCCTGATTTCCACAATCACGTTTCTTTCGTCGTTAGGATCTTTCGGGAGCAGCAGGATTTTCAATTCCTCTTCCAGTTTTATTAGTTTTTGATTTTCATTATCCAAATCTATCTTCGCAAGCTCGCGGATTTCCGGATCCTCGTCGTTCACGAGTTCTTTCAAATCCGCTATCGCCTGTTGCGTTTCCTTATATTCTTGGTATTTGCTTACGGTATCTTCCAACGAGCGCAGCTTTTTCATCATTTCCGTCATTTTCTTGACGTCGGAAATGACTTCCGGCTTCTGCAATTCCTCGTTGATGAGCTGATACTGCTTTTCGATCATCTCCAGTCTTTCTATCAAAATTTTCACTCCTTTTTCGATGATTCAATGAACATGGAATGCGAGCCGTCAAAGAACAGATGGAAACTCCCCGTCATCCCCTGTCTGTTCTTGGCGACGATCACTTCCGTTTTTGCGCTCTTCGTCTGCCTGGTCGTGTCTTCTCCGTCTTTGGGCTGCTCGCGGTGCAAAAACATGACAATGTCCGCATCCTGTTCGATGCTTCCCGATTCGCGCAGGTCGGAAAGAACGGGTCGCTTGTCTTCCCGTTTTTCAATGTCACGTGAAAGCTGCGACAGAGCAACGACGGGAACTTGCAGCTCCCTGGCAAGAAGTTTCAACTGGCGGGAAATCTTGGACACCTCGTCGACGCGGTTGGTGAACCTCTTTGTTGTGGTGAGGAGTTGCAGATAGTCAACAATCACAAAATCGAGCCTGCCTTCACGCTTCAGCCTGCGGGAGACAGCCACGACTTCCTCAACGTCTGTTGCTCCTGCATCAGCAAAATATAAATTGAACTTGTCAAGCTTATGCTTGGCGGCATAAAGGAGCGCCATCTCGTTGTCCGTGAGTTTTCCGCTTCGGATTTTATTCAAAGTCAAACCGGAAAAAGTGCTGAACAAGCGCATCAGAATCTGGTCCATTCCCATTTCCAGCGAAAAGAAAGCGACATAACTATTGGTCGCTTCGCAGCTGTTGGTCGCAAGATTCAGCGCCATCGCCGATTTACCGATGCCGGGCCTGGCTGCGAGGATGATCAGTTCTCCCGGTTGGAAACCGAAGGTGATTTTGTTTAATTCGGTGAAGCCGGTGTCAAGCCCGGTGAGGCCTTCCCCAGGTTTGTTCTTGTTCGCCTCGACAATATTCAAAACCTTGTCGGTCACGGTGTCAATTCTCGTCAGGTCGACAGTCTTTCTTTTGTTCAAGACCTCAACTATTTCCCGTTCCGAATATGCAATCAAATCATGGAAGGATAGTTTGTTTTCGAGAATCTTGTTGGAAATGTCCTGAATCTTATTGAGAAGTTCCCGTTGAATGGACTTTTCCTTAATGATTTCGATGTATGCTTCCACATTGACGACTGAGGGGATGGCATCCATCAGCTCGAAAAGGTACTCGGTGCCTCCGGTGGCCTCAAGAAGTTTCTTTTCGCGCAGATGGTCGATGATTGAAGAGACGTCAATTTCTTTTCTTGCTTTGTCGAGCTCGATGATCGCGCTCATGATGTTGGCATTTTCTTTATAATAAAAATCCGTATGGTCAAGTCTGCTGACCAATTCTGCGGCATACCGGTTCTCGATCAAAACCGAACCAAGGACATAGTTTTCTGCTTCTCTGCTGCTGGGGATTTCTCTCATCATTGCTTCTCCACGACATGCAATTTGATTTGCGCGGTGACGTCTTTGTGTAATTGGATCGGAATCAGATAGGATCCCAAAGCATTGACGTCCTGATTGTAGAGCATTTTTCGTTTATCCAAGTTGATGCCGTAAACATTTTTGAATTCTTCTACAATCATCTTGGAGCTGACGCTTCCGAAAAGTTTCCCTTCTTTGCCGACTCTGACGGCAATTTTGATCGGATTTTTTTCGATGAATTCTTTTAACTCCAACATTTCGTTCCGCAGGCGTTCCTCAGCTGCTTTCGCCTCCACTCTATCTTTTTCCAACTGCTTGATGTTTTCCGCAGTCGCCAGAATTGCTTGGTTGCTCCGTAAAAGGAAATTGGCATGGCCCGCGGGAATGTCGATGATTTCGCCTTTTTTCCCCTTTCCTTTGAGATCCGTTGTGAGAATGATTTTCATCGTACCCGTCCTCCCGTCATCTATTTTCTTTAATTTCTCTATCAATTTCAATCTTACGTCTTCGATGGTCGTGTCTTGAATCTGGGCAGCGGCGTTGTTGAAGTGGCCGCCGCCTCCGAATTCTTCCATCAGCACCTGGACATTGACTTCATCCAGACTCCTGGCGCTGATGCCAATTTCGTTTTCGTCAATTCTTCCGATGCAAAAAGCAGCTTTGATGTTGTTTACGGAAATAATGTTATCCGCGATTTTTGCAAGAAACGCGCGGGGATAAATGTCATCACTACAGATGGCGATTCCGTAGTTGTTGTCAATGATTTCGAGATTGTTCAAAATCGTCATCCTCTTAACATACTCATCGAAATTTTCCCGGAGAAATCTCTGCACCTTCGGCATCTCCGCCCCGAATTTCTGCAACATCGAAAGCACATTGAAAGTCCTGAACGAGACACGGTACATCAGGTTGTTGGTGTCGACGATTACTCCCATCAGCATCCAGGTCGCTTCAATCGGGGAAATCTCAATTTCCTTGTCCAGGAACTGGAACATTTCCACAATCAATTCCACCGTTGAAGAGGCAGAGGATTGCGTGTATAAAAACTGGTAATTCTTGATCGCGTCCTTGTTGCGTCGGTGGTGGTCGATGATGGCAATTTTTTTCGCTTTTTTATAGATTTTTTCGCTGGTCAACAGATGCTGGTACTGCGTGTCGACGATGATTAGCAGACTCTCATCGTTCATCTTCCGAAGCGCTTCGTTGGGCGAAATCAAAGAATCGAGGATATTCACATATTCCTGGCGGGTTACTTTATATACATTGCTGATTGTTTCGTCCACCAAATTCTGATCAAAAACAATCTTTGCCTCGCGGTTCAACGCTTCCGCAAACCTACAAGCGGCAAGGCAGGAGCCGAAAGAGTCGGCGTCCATATCCTTGTGCGACATGATGTAGACATCTTCGGCGGCCTCAATCATTTCCGCAAGCGTCTCCGCTTTGACGCGCACGTACACCGGCGAGCGCGTCTCGATTGAAGTCGTCCGGGCACCAAAATAACTGACATTCCCTTCCACCAAAACTGAGCACTGATTCCCGCCGCGGTTCATGGCCATCTCCAACTGCTGTTCCGCCAGATCAAACAATTCGTCCGCGGGAACGTCCTCGCAGGCAATGCCGATGGAAGCGGTGATGCGGAGACCTTCCTGGATGCAATAGTTCTTCACTTCTTCCAAAATCGGAAAGTTTTCGTCCATCAGCGCCTGAAGCTGGGAACGGTCCATGATCAAAAGGTATTGCGCTTCGCTGTAACCCCGGAGATAAATCCGGTTCCGTTCCGCCCATTCGCCTAAAATCCCGATGATGTTGCTGATGTGGAATGCCCTTTCCTGCGCATCCAAAAAGCTCAGAGCCTGCTCAAGATTGTCAAGCCCGAGAATTCCCAGAGCGAGCATGCGCGCGCGATACTTTCTGGAAACTTCCGTGCTTTCGGTCTTGTCGATCAAATATAGAATGTTGTCATCGGGAAAAACCAGGCAATTGTAGGTTCTCCCATAGATTTTGATGTCAAAATCGGTTTGCAGCGTGATCTTTGTATAAAGTTCGGAATTGAGGAGTTCAATCTTTCTCTCCACCAAGGGGCTCATGAAGATTTCTTTCGCTCGGTTATTAGCCCATTCTATCGTCTTGTTTTCATCATAAACGATGATTCCGATCGGGAGTTTTGTAAAAGAGATTTCGCCGGCTTTCTTCACGCGGTATGAGATGGAGTTCCATAATTTTTGCCTTTCCTCCAGCCATTCCAATCTTTTCTGATTGCGATTGCCGACCTTAAGCATGTACAAATATGTCAGCGAAACAGCAAAAACTGCAATCGCGACATATCTGATGATAACAGGGATGCCGGCATTCAAAAAGGAGTAGATTCCGAAAAAGCAGGAGATGAATGCCAGAAGAATGACAAAATGTTGAAACGTGAACTTTTTCATAATTTCACCTTATCGTATTTCTTATTATACCACACTGTAACGGCATTTAAAATAATATTTATCCTCAGGTCTTGACAAATTTTTAAGTTTCCATCATATTGAAAGTCCCCAAACGATAAAAAAACCATAGTTGCCTATGGTTATCTCAAGCTATTCTTTTACAAACGGTAATAAGGCCATATGCCGCGCGCGTTTAATTGCAGTCGCGAGCTGTCTCTGATAAATCGCTTTGGTTCCGGTCACGCGACGGGGAAGGATCTTCCCGCGGTCGGAAATGAATCTTCTAAGCAATTCATAATCGGTCCAATCGATTTTTTCAATCTTATTATCTGTAAAATAGCAGCTCTTTTTTCTTCGGCCTCGATAACCAGCCATTCTTATTCCTCCTTTTAAAATGGTAAATCGTCGTTTGAAACATCAAAATGCGATTCGATGTCTTCAAACGGGTCTTTGTGTTCTTCGCGGGGCTTTTCCCTTTGGGAAGGAATGTCGTATTGATTGACGTTCGGATAAGAACCGTATTCCTGCCTTGCGGATTTGGGTTCCAAAAATTGAATGTTGTCGCAGACAACTTCGGTAATGAATCTCCGCACCCCGTTCTGATCGTCATAACTGCGGGTTTGGATCATTCCTTCTACCCCGATCAAACTCCCCTTGCGCATGTACCGCGCCAGATTCTCCGCCTGATTCCGCCATGCGACGCAGTTGATGAAATCAGCCTGCCTTTCGCCGGTGCGGCTTTGATAGGGTCTGTTCACGGCAACGGTGAATTGCACAACGGGAATGTCGTTTGCTGTGTATCGCAATTCCGGGTCCCTTGTCAGGCGACCCACTAAAATGACTCTATTCATAATTCACTCAGTCTTTCACAATAATATGTCTGATGATATCCTCGCGGATGTTGCATACGCGGTTATATTCAGCCACTGTGTCTGCATTGGCTTCGACTTTCATTACCACGTAGTAGCCCTTTTTGAAATCTTCGATTTCATAGGCCATGTCCCTCATGCCCCACTCATTGACTCCCAAGACTTTGCCTTCACGATCGGTAAAAATCTTGGTGATTTCCTCAATGACCGCTTTGAAACCTTCTTCGGTCAAAGTGGGGCGGATAATGAACATTGCAGTATACTGTCTCATCTTCGCACCTCCTTATGGACTATTGGCTTCTTTCGAAGCAAGGATGATAATTCATCTCACTTTGCATATTATACATTATTTGTTGAAAAAAGTAAACCTGTATTCATCATATTTTTGATTTATCAATTAGAAAGCCGTAATTTTTTCATGATCAGGGAAATCAGTTTCATCAACGGATAAATCAGTTGCACAAGGAAGAGCGTGATGAAGATTTCGGTGATGTAGAGATTGTTTTCAGCTTTAATGCTGGTCCTAATGTTGTTGATCGTGTAATTACCTGAGCCGTCGATGTCGACGATTGGAAGCAAGTAATCATCATCGACAACCTTCTCGCCGTTTTTTTCCGCTTTCACGTTCGTTTCGATTCCGTTGATTATCCAATAACCGTTTTCGCTGACCTGAAGTTGCCGGACGCCTTCGTCATCGACCAAAACATTGGTGCGGACGCCGTCCAAAGCATAGTATATGTCGCCCTCGAATTTAACTTTCGTAATTTCGGGAAGAACATATTCATTTTCGTTGATGATTTCTTTCGCTTTGATATCGGTGTCTTCGCCGTTGATGTGCCAGTTTCCGTCTTTCACGCTCAGAATCATGTTCTTCCCAACGCCGGTAACCTTGATGCCCGAGGATATCCCGTCCAGGCGCCAATAACCTCTGTAAATGGTGAGTTCGGGGCATATGTATCCATCCGCTCCGGAATATTCAATTTCCGGTTGATTGTAGGCCCTGGTCTTGGTGACAGTGCCATTTAAGACCCAGTATCCGCCCTCGACTTTGAGCGCGAGTTTTTCGACATCCCTGACCTTAATGCCTGTGGGAATGCCGTCCAGGCACCAGACATTGTTTTCATCGGTGCTGATTACCGGCCGGAGATAGGTGTTCTGGTTTTCGAATTCAATTTCCGGGCGAAGGATGGCCTTAACTTCGGTGGGCATGCCGTTAAGATACCATTCTTCCCAGGCTCCGACCGTTAGGGTATAATCATATTCCTCGATACCTCTGCGGAAAGTAAGTTCCATGTTTGTGACTGGAACGGTATTCGTGCCGACCAAGAAACAGCAAATAATCATCAGCACAAAGATGGTCTTCCGCCACCAATTCAAGGGCTGTGAGGATTGCATGAGGACAAAGAGCATCACGGCAGTGGTAACGATTGTGAGAATCGTCGTGAAGACGGCATTGTTGGCATGGAGGCCTTCAAAACCGGGCAGGATGCGGATGAAATTAAGCAACAAATGCAGAATGACGACCGTAAGCGCCCCAGGCAGCACAGATTTCACAACATTCGGCAAAAACTTCCCTTGTACAAGTTCCCGGTTGGGTTGGAGCGCCAGGAAGAAGGAGGGAATCCCGATCGCGAACCACTCAATCAAGTAAAGGTTTTTCGCGCTGAAGGGATAGGACATCCTGATTGCTCCCGTTTGCGTACCGAGAATGATGTACATGATCGTGAGCAAAATGGAGAAGAGCGTCTTAACGAGATAGAGCGTCGATGTTTTTTGGATGTTGTTGATGACGCGCCGGCCTTCCTGAACAACTCTCGGCATCGATGAGAAATTGGAATCCATCAGGACAAGGTGCGAAACATAGCGCGCCGCTTCGCTTCCGGATGCCATAGCGATGCTGCAATCCGCTTCCTTCAGGGCAAGGATGTCATTAACGCCGTCGCCGGTCATCGCGACAGTCTTCTTATGCTCCTTCAATGTTTTTATCAGTATTCGTTTCTGTTCGGGAGAGACGCGCCCGAAAACATTGTATTCAAAGACGGAATCGCGGACTTCATCATCCGTGAGCCCCGCCAAACTGATGTATCTTTCGGCACCCTCGATTCCCGCTCTCAGCGCGATTTTAGAAACAGTGACCGGGTTGTCACCGGAAATGACTTTGATGTCGACGCCGTTCTGTTTGAAATATTCGATTGTCTCGATTGCATCATCGCGGATGTGGTCTTCAAGAATGATCAGGCAAACCGGCGTCACGCCCCTCGGAGTTTCGTCGGGCTTGACCTTGCTTTTGGTGAGACCCAAGAGCAGGACGCGATTGCCCTGGGCTGCGTAGCGTTCGACTTTAGCTGCGATTCTATCGAAGCCTGAAGTCAGAACGAATTCCGGGGCCCCCAGAACAAAGGTTCCGATATCGCCAAAAGTGACGGCGCTGAACTTTCTTTTTGAAGAGAAAGGAATCTTGTCCGTCGCTTTTAAAACAGTGTTTTTCTCAAAATAATTGATCAGCGCATCCGCAGTCGGATTGGTTTCTTCAAATGTCTGCATCATTGAACCAATGATTTCACGGATCGTATAATCGGTCGGGTTTTTGATTTCGATGCAGTCGGTCACGCGCATCGTGCCGTCCGTGATTGTTCCGGTCTTGTCAAGGCAGAGCATATTAACACGCGCCAACATCTCAATGCAGTAGAGTTCCTGAACAAGCGTCTTGACGCGGGCAAGGCGGATGACGCTTACGAAGAGAGCCATGCTCGTCAGCAGGAACAAACCTGCCGGAATCATTGCCAGCATCGAACTCGCCGCCTTGATGATGCCTTGTTTATTCAGAAAGCCCAAATAATCCCTGGGCGCATCGCGCGAAGACGTGAGATATGTCATCACCGCCAGCGGAATGATGATGAGGGACACAAATTTAATGATGCCGTTCAAAGAACGCAAAATTTCCGAACGCGGTTTCAAATACATTTTCGCGTCCTTGGAAAGTTTTTCAATGTAATTGTCTTTGCCGACTTTGTCAACCCGCGCAACCGCCATTCCGGAAACCACAAAACTTCCGGATAACAGCAGGTCCCCGGGTTGTTTCAATATAGCATCAGCTTCGCCCGTCAAAAGCGACTCATTGACTTCGATGAATCCCTCCAAAACGATGCTGTCGGCGCAGATTTGTTTGCCTGCGGTATAGAAAATAATGTCATCCAGCACAATCTCGGAAACCGGGATTTCCAGTTTTTCCCCGTCCCTGATGACCGTCGTCGTCGGCGCCGACATCAGGGAAAGTTTGTCCATCATTCTCTTTGCTTTGATTTCTTGGATGATACCGATGATCAAGTTGGGAATGATCGTCGTCAGAAACATGAGGTTGTCATAGCTTTTCAAAACGATGAAAAGAATCGTAATGACAAAATAAAGCATATTAAAAAAGGTAAAAAAGTTGGAGAAAATAATCCCCATGACCGTTTTACCTTTTCCGTCGCTCACTTTGTTGACCAAATTGTCTTCTTTGCGTTGTTCAACGATTTCAGAAGTGAGCCCGACAAATAAGTCGGTATCATAATAACGGGGATATTTTATTTCTTCCTCCGCTTGTTTTCCCTTCTTCTTTTGCTCTTCTTCGACTGCTTCTTCCGTTTCTGCTTCTTCCTCGGCTGCGAGGTTGATGACTTTTTTCTTTTTCAAAGCTTCCAAAATGTCTTTTCCAGGATCATCAGCGGTTTTGTTTTTTATGTTTTTTGATTTGTTTTCTTCTTTTTTTGGTTCAGAATCCAATGTTTGTTTCTTTTCAGTGTTTTCATTCTTTTTCAAATGTTCCATTATTCCACCACATTTCCCGTGACTATATGCTAATTCTACCACATAATTCCGCATTCTTCAAGTTATATTTATAGCCAAAAATCAAATCGCTGATAGAAATACAGTCTGATGCTATTATAACCCGAAATATATAAGTCGAGCCTTTTTTCCATGCCTTTTTCAAAATCGGTGGCTTTGATTCCGAAGGTGTTGATTCTGATGATGTTGTACTTGTCGAAATCATAGAGGGGTTTTTTCTTCAGTTTGGAAAAGATGCCCTTGGCTTTTTGCAGGGGGCTTTCGCTCAGTCTGAAACCCAGGGTCGGGATTTCGTCATCGGAAAATAAAGTTATCGGGAAATTATTGACCACGCCGCCATCGCAAAAAACATGCTCTCCCAGACGGTAGGGCTGGAAGAATAGCGGAATCGAACAGGACATGGCCACGCCCTTAGCTATTCCAAAACTATCGGGGTCGATTCCGTAAGCGATTAAGCCCTCCGGCAGAATCACTTCTTTTCTTTTTTTGATGTCAGTTGCCACCATTTTCAGTAAATATTCGTCCCCTCTTTTCACGCTCCCAAAATAGATTTTTTTTTTATCCTTCAATACCGAATAGAGATATTTTTCAAAATTGACGATCGAATACAAACCCTTCTTCTTGATTCCGTTGATTATTTTTTCAGATCTGCGCCCCCGCATCGACGTGAGGATTTTCGGGTTAAAATCATTAACAAGTTCTTCGATTTCATAAGAATTATAACCCGCGGCTATCAGGGCAGCGAACACCGCCCCCACGGAAGTGCCGCCAACTTTATTGAATTGGAATCCCCTCTTCTCTAGAAAGCGCAAGACGCCCACATAAGCCAGACCCTTGATGCCCCCTCCTTCAAAAATGGCGTTTATTTTCATCTCATCACCCATATTAATATATGAACGAAAAGCAAATCCGCAAAAAGAATCTAAAAAAGGGACTTGCGTCCCTCATTTTTCGCCGCGAATGTTTTTGTTTACGGCTTCTCTCTGTTTGTCTCCTTGTAAATATTCCACGATTTCTAAAGCGAAATCAAGGGAATATGCCATCGCCTTGGCAGTGATGATGTTTCCGTCCCTCACGACACCTTTCTTTTGTTGGAGGATGCCTTCAATTCCTTCTTCGCAAGTCGGAAAGCAAGTGTATTTTCTTTCCTTAAGAAGCCCGAGTTTGCCAATCAGCATCGGCGCAGCGCAAATCGCGGCCACCAATCTCCCGCTTTCCGCAAATTTTACGATTAAATCCGAGACTTCTTTTTTCTTGTCAAGGACGTTGAAGACCGCTCTTCCTCCCGGAATGACCAAGAAATCATATTCTTCTTCCCTGACATCCTTCATGAGCTTGTCGGCTTTTACTTTCAGGTTGAATGCGGACGTGACCTCCAAAGAATCGAAACTGGCCGTCGTGATCTCGAGCTTGCTTCTTTTCAGCACGTCGATGGTCGCGATTGCTTCGGTGTCTTCAAAACCATCAGCAATAATCACCAATCCCTTCATTTACTCCCCTCCTTTCTCTTAAACTGTCCGTACAGTAGTTTCGCAATATGCATAAAAATGTCCTTTCGTTCCACCACCCCGGCGGTGAGATACCCAATCGCCCCTTCCTGGGAGCGGACATCTTTTCTGTCGAGGCAGTCTTCCATCACTTCCGCAAGCTCTTCCCCGGCAAGGATTCTTTCCTTAATGAAATCCGGGAGCGGCACCCTGGTACCGCCGGCATAATAATGGTTCCCTTCGAAATCAATCAAAACCCCCCAATTCACGAGAAAGAGCAGCTCTCCTTCAAGGGCTACCCCGGCCTCAAGACCGATTCTGATGCCGTCGGCTGGCAGCGACCGGGCCCTGTTTTTCGCCCCCAAAATTGTTTCCGCATCCGAAAGGGGCTGGGCTTTGACACCGCTTTCCGCAGCCAGCGGAATCACTTCAAAACCTTTGAATACTTCCTTCACGGCAGCAAGTTTCGCTCTGTTCAAAGAACCAAGATAGCATTTAGTCATCGCCTATTTCCGCAAGCCTCTCCCTGCCAAAGTCTTTTACAATCGCCAGGAGCATCTCCCTCACCGCTTCTACATCATCAACATGGATCATCGCGGCCGTGGAATGAATGTAGCGTCCCGGAAGGCCGATTGTCGCGCTGAGTGCGCCCGCGCCAGCATATTGGGCGGCAGCGGCATCGGTCGAACCCATCGAAAGGAATTGCTGGAATTTGATTCCGTTTTCCTGGGCAAGGTTTTCAAAATATGCCTTGAGACGCGGATTCATGATGTTGCGCGGATCGTAGAAGCGTAGCAAAAAACCCTCTCCGAGTTTTCCGAAAGCGCGGGGATGGCTTTGGGGCAGGAAGTCCCCGACGGGAGAGACGTCCACGGCAATGAACAAATCCGGTTTGATCATGTTCGAGGCCGTCGTCGCACCCCTGAGGCCAACTTCTTCTTGAACGGTTCCTCCGGCCACGACCGTGTTCGGGTGCGCTATCCCTTCTTCCTTGAGAGCGCGGAGAACTTCCAGCGCCATTCCGCATCCGAATCTGTTATCCCAGGCCTTCGAAACGACTTTTTTGCCGTCTTCAGTAAAATAATATTGGTTCACGAAGGTAATCTGCTGCCCGATCCTGATTCCCATCGCTTCCGCGTGCTCCTTGCTATCCGCGCCGACATCGAGGAGGAGGTCGTCAAATTCGAGTTTCTTTGCCTCCTTGCTTCCCCTGTTCATGTGCGGGGGGATGGCGCCAACGATGCCGCGGATGGCTTTTTCTTCGGAAATCGCGATCTGGACGTTTTGGGAAACCATGACTTCGGGGCTCACGGAGCCGACTGGCACCATTTTGATAAATCCGTTTTCCTGGATTCCCGTCACCATCGCTCCGACTTCGTCCATGTGGCCGGCAATCATAATCACCGGCCCCTCGCCTTTTTTGATACCAAAAATGCTTCCGAGCCTATCTTGGACGATTTCGTCAGCGTATTTTTCAAGCTCTTTTCTCATGTATTTCCTAACCTGTCTTTCAAAGCCGGAAACGGCATGGAGATTTACCAGGTCTTCATAAATCTTCATTCTTTCTCTCGTTTTCATTTTACCACCTTCAAATAATAAATGTTTTGGCCGAGGTTGATGAATTTTTCCTCATATTCCGTCGTAATGATTTGCCGCTCCTCATCCCGATGCAAGTCGAGGCTCACTTCCAGAAACCTGAAGTGGTGATTGTTTAGGGAAATCAGGCTGTATTCAAAGAATCCCCTGTTGTCGGTTTTTAATTCAATCTCGCCGCTATCGGAAAGGATCTCGCGGTACAGTTTTAAAAAATATTCGGAGGTCAGGCGGCGCTTTTCATGTCTGTTTTTCGGCCAGGGATCGCTGAAATTGAGATAGATTTTTGAAACTTCCCCTTTTCCAAAGATTTCGCCCAAAGTTCTGGCATCGGCATTCAGCAAACACAAATTTTTCGGATTTTCGGAGCGGATCTTTCGCGCCGCGCGCAGCGTCACGCTTTCCGAAACTTCCAAGCCAACATAATTGATTCCCGGATTCTTCAGCGCGCTTTCCAAAATGAATTTGCCCTTCCCCGTACCGATTTCAAAGTGAATGGGATTTTCGTTCCGGAAATGTTTATGCCAGTTTCCGCGCTGGGCAAAGGAATCCTTAAGAACGATGTCGCGGTATTCTTCTAATTTTTCCCGGGCATCCTTAATTTTTCTCAGTCTCATCTTGCGAGCTCGCGCACCGCCCTTGCCATTATCGCCGTTGCGAGGACGATGTCCTCAATTTCGATGTATTCGTCCACCTGATGCGCAACCTCCTCGCGTCCCGGGAATGTCGGACCGAAAGCAACACCTTTCTTCAAAGCCCGGGCATAGGTTCCGCCGCCGATGGTCAAGAGCGGCGTTTTCTCATCGCCCGTGTAATGGACATATGCGCGATGGAGCGTTTTTACAAGTAGGTCGTTTTTGTCCACATAGTGCGGGGGCTGATTCTGAACCACATTGGTTTCAAGGCCGTATTTTTCGGAAATGGCGCCGAATTCCTTGAAGAAACTTTCCTTATCCCAATTGATGGGATAGCGGAGATTGAGACCGAGTCTGCCTTTTCCGTCCTTGATTTCCAGGAATGCGACGTTGACCGTCAAATCCTTCATTTCCGGATCGGAGAAATCAAGCTTGATTTTCCGGAAACGGGAATCAGTCAGGCACTCCGCAACAAAAGCAACAAATGAGTCTTCAAGATGCCTGTTTAAAAATTCACACATTTTTACAAGCGCGTTGACCCCGTTCTCAGGTTCCATGGCATGCGCCGCTTTCCCGTATATTATCATTTCCTCGCCGCATTCGCCCTTGAGTCCTGCCTCTTCCAAATAAGCAAGGAATTCCGCTTTCAAATCTTTTGCTGGTTTCGCCCTGGCTTCGTCGGGAACGACATTGTAGCGATCTCCCGCATGGAAAAAGAGCTCGGAAGCCGGTCCGGTGACGTCAATCGACATGATGCCTTTTTCGCCGTAAATGACGGGAAAATCCGCGTCGGGAGAGAAACCGAAATCGGGCATCTCGCATTCCTGAAAATAAGTTTTGATGCCACGCCAATGGCTTTCCTCATCGGTCCCGATGATCAATCTCACTCTTTTTTGGGGTTCGAAACCCAAATCTTTCAGTGCTTTCAAAGCATACAAAGCAGCAATTGTGGGTCCTTTGTCATCGCTGGCTCCGCGGGAATAGATCCTACCTTCGGAAATGGTTCCGGAAAAAGGCGGGTATTTCCAATTCCCCTGCGCGGGAACGACGTCGACATGGCAGAGAATGCCGATGATTTCCTCGCCGTTCCCGTATTCAACGTGACCCGCGACATTGTTCACGTTTTTTACCCGGAAACCCATTTTCTCCCCCAGGGCAAGCACATAATCCAGGCTTTCCCTGATGCCCCGCCCGAAGGGCGCTTCCGGATCATCCGTTTCCACAAGCGTGCTGTCTATCCGCAGCAACCCCTGCATGTCTTCCAGCATCTCTTTTTTATTCTTTTTTACAATTTCAAGGATTTCCATAACTTCACCCTTCATTTAGTTTTGTTCTTAATGTATATTATACCATTAACTGGGTAAAATTAAAACAGATATTAATAAAGGAGGTATTTGATGAATCTCGATATCAGGCAAGCGGTCAAAAGGAATTTGGTGAATGCCAGCAACATAGATATCCTAAATACCATCAACGATGCGATGACCGTCTCGGAAGAAAAGGTTCTTCCAGGATTGGGAGTGCTGTTTGAAGTGTACTGGCAGACTGCGAGCGATGAAGAAAAGAACCGCATCGCCATGAGCATAGCAAATAACATGAAACAGTAAAAATGAGATTCCCGCAGGAATCTCATTTATTCTTTTCGTATACTTCTTTAAACGCGGATGCGACTTTTTCTGCGGTAAATCCGAAATGCTTCAAGAGAGCAGGAAAGGGCCCGCTCAAGCCAAAACTTCTGATGTTCAGGAGTTTGCCGTTCCTCCCGACATATTTATGGAGGTGCGCAGCTTCGCTCATTTCCACCGCAACGATGTTCTTCACATCCTTGGGAATGACGGAGTTACGGTATTCCTCGCTCTGCCGCTCGAAGAGCGTGGTGCTCGGCATGCTCACGATGCGGACGTCGAAACCCTCTTCGCGGAGCAAGCTCTGGGCTTCGAAGGCGAGGGCAAGTTCCGAACCGCTCGCGAT
The DNA here is from genome assembly GCA_001512995.1 of Acholeplasmatales bacterium DTU067. Taxonomy (GTDB): domain Bacteria; phylum Bacillota_I; class Bacilli_A; order ML615J-28; family CAG-698; genus DTU067. Next base: position 4,703 of record LFRY01000057.1, on the reverse strand, counting down.
CAAAATGCCGTCAAGCCTTTCCTTTTCGACTGAGAGAATGTAAGCACCGAATTTCACCTTTGAATAATCAGTTTTTGCAAGCGACTTAACATTCTGACGCGTGAGCACGATCGCAGTCGGATGGTGTTTGGAAAGATAGGCGACCTCCCAAGCACCCTTGACTTCGCTTTCGTCAGCGGGGCGGATCACGTGCAGCCCGGGAATGCTCCTCAGCATCGTCATCTGTTCTATGGGTTGATGCGTCGGCCCGTCTTCCCCGACGGCGATTGAATCATGGGTGAAAACATAAATGACCGGAAGCTTCATCAGCGCTGCAAGCCTGATCGCAGGTTTCATGTAATCCGAGAACACAAAGAATGTCGAGCAGAAAGGTTTCAATCCCCCATGCAAGGCGATGCCGTTGGTAATCGCTGCCATCGCGTGTTCGCGAACTCCGAAATTAATGTTTCTCCCGAGGCGGTTTCCCGCGGAAAAATCTCCGTCAGCGCCCTTGGCTCTTGTGGAAGCGGTGAGGTCGGCGGATCCCCCCAGAAACCCGGGGTGAATCTTGCTGATGGCGTTCAGCACGTCACCGCCCGAAGTGCGCGTGGCTTTATTGTATTCCGCGGGAAATTCAACGATTTTTTCAAAATCAATCGGAAAATCATCCGCAAGCATCTTTTCGAATTCACGATAGGCTTCCGGATACTTTTCTTTGTATTCTTCGCATGCCTTTTGCCAAGCCCGATGGGCTTCTTCGCTTCTTTTTCCGAAAGTCTCGCGATAGAACTCAAAAACAGCGGGATCAGCTTCGAAGGCGTCGCCCCCAATTTTGGAGCGCATTTTCTCGACTTCATCCTTCGGAAGCGGGCTGCCGTGGACCTTTGAGGTGCCGGCGTTCTCTGAACCGCGACCGATGATGGTTTTGATTTCGATGATTGTGGGTTTGTCGCTTTTTTGGGCTTTTTTGATTGCCTCTTCGACGGAAGCGGCATCCTCCCCGTCCTTTACATGAATGTAATTCCAATTCATCGCCTCGTATTTTTCGCGGACGGATTCTGAATTCGCGTTGTTTACGGGACCGTCAAGCTGGATGTCGTTGGAATCATACAGGACGATTAATTTATTCAGCCGCAAGTGCCCCGCAAGGCTCATCGCTTCCTGGGTCACGCCTTCCTGCAAATCGCCGTCGCTGCAGAGGACATAGGTATAGTGGTCAACAAGTTTTAAACTGTCCCTATTGAACTTTTCCGCAAGAAATGCCTCCGCAATCGCCATGCCCGCTCCTTCCGGAATCCCCTGCCCGAGAGGACCGCTGGTCACGTCGACTCCGGGAGTGATGCCACATTCCGGATGACCGGGGGTGATGCTTCCGTATTGGCGGAAATTTTCCAAATCCTTCTTCGAAACGGAATAACCCGCCAAATGCAATTGCGAGTAAAGGAGAGCGGAAGCGTGGCCGGCAGCCAAAATAAAGCGGTCACGGTTGAACCAATTAGGCTTCTCGGGGAGCGCCCTGAGAAAACGTGAATACAGGGTGTGAACGATTGGGGCCGCCCCTAAGGGCATCCCTGGGTGTCCGGATGTGGCTTTTGTGCTTTGTTCAACGGAGAGAACGCGCAGAGTTTCAATGGCAAGTTTGTCTTTATTCATCTTTCGCCCCACCGTTTTTTTTCAAGCAATTTATATATATAAGGGGCTCGATCCCCGAATGAGCACTTCACGACATTCCCGACGAGCAAAACTCCTGTCGCTCCCATTTCTTTAAGTTCTTCGGTTTTGACTTTATCCATGGCTTTCACGGTCACGGAAACTCTGCTCATTTGGAGGGACACGTCTTCAATATTGTCCTCTCCTCCGAACAAATCAATAAATAATTGTCTTTGCGAATCGTCTTCGCTTGCGCGGATCGCCTCTTCCCTCTCTTTGCTTCTGACGAGGTTTTTCCTAATGGCGACGATTATGGCATAAACCATCAAAATGATGATTGGCAATATGCAAACAGCAAGAATGATTAAAGCAATGTCATCTTTGGCAAGTAAGATCAGCATAGTATCTCCTTTATCTTTTTTGTAATATTATACCATAAGTTTCACTTTTTTTGTGCAGAAAATTCAAAAAATAAAAATCATCATTCTAAACAAAAGTTTTTCTGTTATAATGTTAGAGAAAGAAAAAGGTGGATCATGGATAAATTCCTGGAAATTCTCAAATTCATTTTGCTCGGCCTCATTCAAGGAATAACGGAACCGCTGCCGATTTCATCCAGCGGCCACATGTTAATCTTGGATTCGCTCTTCAAGAACTTTATCCCCGCTGAAGCAATGAACAATTTTCAGATATTGATGAACACGGCATCCTTGGTGGCGATTATTTTTTATTATAAAGATTTTTTGAGAGAAATTCTGTCCGGAAGTTACCGTTACCTCTTCCAGAAAAGGCAGGAGGAAGCGCATCGTTTCCGTTATCTTCTTCTGATTTTGCTTGCTTCCGTGCCCGCCGCCATCATTGGCGCAGCCATCAAAATATTGGATCTTGACCGCCACTTTACAAACATAGTATGCGTTGCCATCTGTTTATTTATTACAGCATTGCTTCTCTTCTATGTCCATAAGCAAAACCAACTCACCCGGGAAGAAATCAAACCGAATGACGCGGTTCTAATGGGTTTCGGGCAAGCAATCGGATTGCTTCCCGGAATCAGCCGTTCCGGCATCACGGCATCTTTTGGAATCGCGAACGGCATAACAACCGAAGCCGCGTTTCGTTTTTCTTTCATGATGTACATACCCGCCAGCATCGGCGCTGCAGTTTTGGGATTTTTTGAACTAACCAGGGAAACAAACATTAATTACTTCGGCTATGCTGCGGGATTCGTTGCCAGTTTCCTGGGAACTTATTTTGCGGTGAGGTTTTTCTTTAAATTGCTGAGAAAGAAGAATCTGATCTATTTTGCATTTTATTGCATGGCTATCTCCTTGCTCCTTTTCCTAATGATGATTGCGGGCATAATATAAAAAAAGAATCAATTTAAGATTCTTTTTTGAAATCAAGATGCATAATCTTGATTTTTTTTATAAGAACATATACCTATACAAAAAAATTCCCTCGTTCATATCTTATATTGAAAGTGAGGTGAATCATTTGACATACGAAAGAACTTCTTTTAAATTCAAAGACCGCAATTGCATTTTGGATACACTCATCAAGATCGATCAAGCACAGAAAGAAGCCATCATGGAAAAAGAATGCGACACTTGCGAGAGGAGTTTGCTTCAGAAGATTTTCAACACCCGTCCGGCAGTTTTCTATCTCTGCGACGGCAAACCCTTCAAAGTGGAAGTTCCCGGAGAGCCTCAGGATACGATTTTCTTCAGAGTCGAAGAAATAAGAAATGATTGCGTATTGCTTCGAATTTTGGTCAAGAAAGGTCCGACCTGGGATTGTACCGACTTCACGGTATTGTTAAGCATTGATTGTATTTGCGCAATCCAATGCTTCCCGCCGATTTGGTGCGATAAGTGCGGAAAGAAGCACCACGGTTTTTAAAATTTAATGATGATGATGTCCTCGATCTCGTTTAAGTTGATTTCTTCAACCGCATTCTCTCCCGTTTTTACAAACAACCTGGTTCTGTCTTTCTTATAGGGGATGCCCAGCACCTCTCTTCCCTTGACGATGATGTTGCAGAGCACGGGACGGTCTTTTTTATACATCTCGATGATGTTGTTCAGTTTCCTTTCCTCCAAGAATTTTAGTTTGTTGAGGGAGGCGCTTTTGGTCTTTGAATCGCGGCTGTCATATATTTTCTGCTGAGGAATTTCATCCACTTGTGAGTTCACCGTATTAATGAACATCAGCGGACCTTTATCTTTCATAATAACAATCACCCCTATCATTATATGATGGGGGTGATTCTTTAATACTATTTATTCTTATTGTAAACCA
>LFRY01000057.1:0-675 GCA_001512995.1 Acholeplasmatales bacterium DTU067 | reverse complement strand
TGTATGCAGGTGACCGTATCCTTGCCGATGACGGAGACAGGAGGTTCCGCTCCCGCTTCTTCCAATTTCGATGTTTTCGAAAAAAGCCCGGAATAAGCGGTCCTGATGCCGGGGGCGATGATGCCTCCGATCAATTCCTTGTTTGCGTTCACATAGAAGAGCGTAATCGCGGTCCCCATGTCAATGATGATGATTGGCGCTCCGTATTTATGGAAAGCAGCGACTGCCCCGGCCAGGATGTCCGCGCCCAATTGCTTGGGATTGTCGGTTTTGATGTGAATGCCGCTTTTGACGCCAGGGCCGACAAAAAGGGGATTGATCCGGAAGAATTTCCTCACTGCCTTTTTAAAAACGGAATCGAGAAGCGGCACGACGCTGGCGATGATTACTCCTTCGATTTTCTCGGGATTAAGTTCATAAAAATTAAAAATGTTCATCAGCTTAATCACGATTTCGTCGGCAGTTTGCTGCATGTTCGAAGCCATAGAGAATTCCGCTATCAACTCGCTTCCGTCATAGATTGCGAGGAAAACATTCGTGTTCCCGATATCTATGCAAAGCAGCATGATTACGCCCTCGATGAGTATTTTCCGTCAGAAGTGTTGATGACGACCTTATCGCCGACATTGATGAAGAGGGGCACATTCACGCGGAATCCTGTTTCCAGAACTGCCT
>LFRY01000020.1 GCA_001512995.1 Acholeplasmatales bacterium DTU067 | reverse complement strand
GTTCCCGGCGAGCTCCAGGTCATCGGTTTCCAGAACACTCGCTATGCGGTTTTGTCCAATCCAAAACTGACCTGCGTGGATACCCCGGTTTATGAAATCGGTGCGAAAGCGATGGCTTATTTGACTGAACTCATGTCGAGGCCAGCCAATGCAACGATGCCGAATGTTATGATTGATTATCAGATCGTTTGGCGCGAATCGACCAGAAACTAGTTGAAGCGCCGAGCGCATTTCTATTTCACAGCATTCTTTTTTCGTCCTTAATATTAAGGACGTTTTTGCTTATAATAGTTGACAGAAGGAGGAAACATGACTTTACTGGAAGAGTTAAGATGGCGTGGCCTCGTTTATGACGTCATCAACGAAGAAGAGTTGGAAAAACGGCTGGAGGAAAAGCCGATCACTTTGTACTGCGGTTTTGACCCGACTGCGGACAGTCTCCACATCGGCCACCTGGTGCCGATCATCACTTTGATGAGATTCCACCGCGCCGGCCACAGGGTGATCGCCCTTGTAGGTTCCGGAACCGGTCTGGTGGGGGACCCCTCCGGGAAAAAGTCGGAAAGGATTCTGAATGACGAAGAAACGGTTCGCGAATGGAGCAGCATTTTCAGAAAGCAAATCGAACGCTTTCTTCCCATAGATGGCAAAACCGCCTATTGCATGGACAACTACCAGTGGCTGGGCCAAATGAAAGCACTGGATTTGCTTCGGGAATACGGCCGTCATTTCAGCATCAACATCATGCTTGCGAAGGAAAGCGTCAAATCAAGGTTGGAAGAAGGCCTCACTTATTTGGAATTTTCCTACATGATTATGCAGAGCATTGATTTTCTGAAAATGTATCAGCATCCCGAATTGCATTGCGAGATGCAAATCGGCGGTCAGGACCAATGGGGAAATATCACTTCCGGAGTCGACTTGATCCGCAAAATTGAAGGCCCGGAAGCAAAAGCCTATGCGCTGACGATGCCCCTCGTGTTAAAAAGTGACGGAACGAAATTCGGAAAAACAGAAGGGGGCGCGGTTTGGCTTGATGCGGATAAAACAACTCCCTATGAACTATATCAATTTTTCCTGAACACCGCCGATGACGATGTCATTAAATTTCTGAAATACTACACTTTCCTCTCCAAAGAAGAAATCGAAAGCCTCGAGAAAGAAGTGGAAAGCGCTCCGCATTTTCGCGCGGCCCAAAAAGCCCTGGCGCGTGAAGTGGTGACCTTGGTCCACGGCGAGAAGGCTTACCTCCAGGCCAAGAAGGTTTCGGAGGCTTTGTTCAGCGGGAACATCAAGGACTTGGATGCGGAAGAAATCGGCATCGGTTTCAAAGACGTTCCCTCGCTCGAAGTTGATTCCGACATAAACATCATCGATTGCCTGGTGCAGGTCAGGGCGGCGGTGTCAAAGAGGGAAGCGCGTGAAATCCTGAAAAACGGAGCCGTTTCCGTGAACGGGGAGATTGTAAAAGATTTTGAGTTTGCGGTCTCCAAGACAAATGCCATCGGCGGTTTATTCACCGTCATCAGGCGCGGCAAGAAAAATTATTATTTGGTTAAGCATTAAAAAAACAGGCGCTTGCCTGTTTTTTATCTGCCCAAACCAATTTTATCGTATACTTTTTTTAGTTTCTTTTCTGCCAAAACTCTCGCTCTTTCCCTTCCCTCGTCAAAGAGAACATCCAATTCTTTGGAAGCGATGATGTTCTGGAAGCGTTCCTGGATTGCGCCGATTTCACCCACAACCAGTTCCGCCAAGTCCTTTTTGAATCGCCCGTAGCCTTGACCTTCATATTTCGCTTCTATTTCGGAATATGAAAGATTGGAGATTGCGGAATAGATCGTCATCAAATTGGAAACTCCCGGTTTGTTTTCCTTGTCGTATTTGATTTTCGCTTCGCTATCGGTGACCGCGCTCATTATTTTTTTCTTGATTGAATTCAGGGGTTCGAGCAGGAAGATGCAGCCTTTTCCGTTTTCCGAGGATTTGTCCATTTTCTTCAACGGGTTCTGTAAATCCATGATCCGGGCGCCCTTTTCATTGATCAAACCTTCCGGAACGACGAAAGTATCCCCGTAACGGTTGTTGAAGCGGATGGCGAGATCGCGCGTGAGTTCGAGATGCTGTTTTTGGTCATCACCCACGGGAACATATTGCGCATCGTATAAAAGAATGTCCGCTGCCATGAGAGCGGGGTATGTGAAAAGAGCAGAGCTCACTCCCTGGACCTGTTTCTGTTTTTTGTCTTTGTACTGAGTCATTCTCTCAAGCTCGCCCATGTAACAAATTGCCTGCATCACATATCCGAGTGCGGCATGTTCGTTGATTTCGGATTGAACGAAAAGCGTGAGCCTTTCCGGAGACAATCCGCAAGCTATATATAGGGCTGCCAGGTTTTTGATGTTCTTTTTCAATTCCTCGGGATCCTGCGGTTCCGTGATTGCGTGCAGATCTGCAATGAAGATGAAAAATTCATAATCCCGCATTTCCTTCTGCAACTTCACGAAATTCTTCAATGCCCCGAGATAATTACCGAGTGTGGGAACGCCCGTGGGCTTGATGCCCGATAGAACAATTTTTTTCATAGCCATCTTG
>LFRY01000029.1 GCA_001512995.1 Acholeplasmatales bacterium DTU067 | reverse complement strand
GCACCAGAAAAATTACGCTAATGTTTAACTTTTTTTGAGAAAAAATCAAAAGATATTGACAGATGTCAAGGAAAAGTTTTCATGATTTTTGCGTCCGCAAAACATGGTAGCCCTTGGCGCGATTCACAGTTTCAACAACCGAAAAAACATCTTCAAGTTTCCGGAAAAGCGAGGGCGCGCCCTGTTTTTTGCGGATCACCATCCAGAGTTCACCCCCGGAACGCAAATGCCGGTAACCCCCGTCCGCAATCCCATGCACGATATCCTTGCCCGCACGGATCGGGGGGTTGGAAAGGATCAGATCAAATTCGGAAGCGATATTTTTAAAAAGATCGCTTTCGTAAATCCTGACATTCCCGATGCCGTTAGCGGAGGCATTTTCCCGTGCCAGGGAAAGCGCCCGCCGGTTAACGTCCGTCATCTCCACCTGCGCATCCGCATAGACCTTCGCGACCGCAAGACCGATCGCCCCATAGCCGCAGCCGAGGTCAAGGATTCTTTTTCCGTCCAAATCCTCGGGCAGACTATTGAGCAGAAGGAAACTTCCGAAATCGACCCTGCCTTTTGAAAAAACGCCGGCATCGGTCAGAAACGAAAGCTCCGTGCCCCTGTAAGCAAAATTTATCAGCACCGGATCAGATTTCAAATCCGGATCATTCTCGAAGTAATGGCCCATGGTCCTTCCTTTCTTTTTTCTCATGGAACAAAAGGAAAACCCCCAAACAAATCAAGAAAATGCTTAGAATAAAAGACGGGGGAAGATTGAAGAGAAGGCCGCGGTTATCGCCGCGGAAAAAGATTTCCAGGATTCCCCGAAAAACGCCGTAAATAATCAAATAGTACGCAAAAGCTTTCTTTTTTAGAATGGGGATTTTTCTGATTCCGAAAAAGAGCGCAAAGAGGAAAAATGCCTCATAGAGCTGGGTCGGATGCACGGGATGGCGCACGCCATCCATGTAAGCCACAGTTCCTTCCGGAAAATACACTCCGAGAAAGGATGTTGTTTCTTTTCCGTAGCAGCAGCCGACGGAAAAACAGCCGATCCTGCCGAAAGCATGGGCGAGGATGACGCCGGGGATGATTAGGTGCAGGAGCTTGAGGATGTTTCCTCTTTCATCGCGGTTGAAAAAATAAGTCATAAGCGAAAAAGCCCCGACTCCGCCCAGCATGCCCGAAATGTAAGTCATGCCACCTTCGAATTTGCCGCTTTCGAAAAAGTGAAAGAGGGCGTCGAAAAACCAAGCAAAAAGATATGCGACTCCCAGAGAAATCAGGAGCCAAAGCAAAATCCTGTTCGTCCGCTCCCGCGAGTAATTGTTTTCTTTTTCCAAAACGCGGATAACATAATAAAGCATCAAAACCAAACCGCAAGCGATGAAGAGCGTATAGGTGGACAGGCCGAATTTCCCCAGCCACTCATCCACTTTCACAAATACCTCCATGGTATGCCCCCTTTCATATTTTTTCCTGATTTTGGAAATTTAAACATAAAAATTGTCTAGTAATTACTAGACAACTATTCAAAAGGTTCAAAAGGCGTCAACACAAATTCAATTAAGGAACCATCGGTGAGGGGTATCAAACTGATTCCGACCATGGAGTATTCCCCATCGACGGAAATCGCCCAATAGGCGTTTTCCGCTTTCACCCCGCATAGTTCCTGTACATAATAACCGTATTGGGGATCGGTCTCCCCCTGCATTTGGATGTCAGCGTGTGTTTCCATTAAAGAAATCAAAGTATCCTCTTCCGTAAAATCGATATCAACATCGCACAGGACCGCGCCCGCACCATCCTTCACGACGATCCTCACCGTGCCGGCAGAGTCGCTCTGCGGTTTGCACGCACAAAGAAAAAGACCCAAAAAAACAATAAAAAACAATAAAAACTTTTTCATGCTCCTCCCACTCTTAGAATATTTGGGGAAGATGAGAAAAACTCTCAACCCCAGGAGATTTGCGCACTCGGTAAGTCTTCCGGCTCAAGCTTCACTTTACTCTCAAGCCTTCCCATGTCCATGGACACAGTGGCATTTTGATTTCATCAGCTTTCACGGCTGCTGGGACAGCTCAGGCTTTTACCTGATTCCTTGTTATGCTTGCGCACCGAATGCCTTAGATTCCTTATTATTATAAGCCCAAAGCCAAAAAAAGTCAAACCTTTTCCTCATTAGTATTTAACTTG
>LFRY01000010.1 GCA_001512995.1 Acholeplasmatales bacterium DTU067 | reverse complement strand
CTTATCTGTTCTAAAGTCTCTTCACTTAACACATGTTCAATCTTGCAACAATCCTTCTCTGCGGATTCTTTCGAAACACCGAGTTTAATCAAAAAATCTTTAATCAATAAATGCTTTTCATAGATTTTGCCGGCAATTTCCCGGCCTTTTTTTGTTAATGTTATTTCGCCGTAGTCAGCCTTTTCAATAAGATTGTTTTCTTTTAAAACATTCATGGCTTTGTTTACGCCGGGTTTAGATACGCCTAGATATTTAGCTATTTCTACGGATTTTACTTTTTGATCCCGCTTTTCAATGATGAGAATAGCTTCCAAATAGTCTTCGATGGATTTTGTTAATGTGATCATCATTCACTCCTTATTCTTACTTTTATTATAGCATACTTGTTAAACGATTTCAAAAGTTAATTGTAGTTAACTATTTGATTGACTTTTGGTGCTCTTTCTATTATAATAATTAACACAGGTTAACTTTTTTTTGAAAGAGTGAGAATATGCGTTGTGGGAGAAGAAGAAGGAGAAGATGTTGCGCAAGCGGAGTATGCCGGATGAGTGATTTGCAGAAGGGGCAAAAGGGAAGGGTGTTGAACGTTTGCGTCACTTCTCCAGCTTTGCGAAGACGCCTCTTTGACATGGGCATCACCAAGGGCGCAGAATTTGAAATCAAGAAGATTTCCCCTTTCGGAGATCCTGTTGATATAGTAATCAGAGGTTATGAATTGTGCCTCAGAAGGTCAAGCATGGAAGAGATTGAGGTTGAGGTGCTGGAATGAGAATTGCTTTAGCCGGAAATCAGAATAGCGGTAAAACCACCCTTTTTAATTTGCTGACAGGATCGAACCAGAAAATAGGAAATTGGCCGGGAGTTACTATCGATCGGAAATCGGGAATCATCAAAGGCACCGATTTTGAATTGATTGACCTTCCCGGAATCTATTCGTTAAGTCCCTATAGCCCGGAAGAAGAAATATCGAGAAAGTTTTTGTTGGAAGAAAAGCCGGATTTAATCATAAACATAGCCGATTCGACTTCCATCGAAAGAAGCCTCTATTTAACAACCCAACTGCTGGAACTGGATACCAGGGTGGTCCTGGTTTTGAACATGTGCGATGTTCTGCGCAAGAAGGGAATCAACATTGATGTAGAAAGACTCAAGGAAGAATTGCAGATCGACATTCTCCAGATATCGGCTTTGCGGGGCACGGGCATTGACGAATTGATTGAGTATCTAAAAAAACAGACAATAAAAGAAAACCCGAGATTGAAGATTTTTCCCGAAAACGTTGAAAAGACAATTGCGGAGATTGAAAAAAAGAATAATCTTCCCGATGGGCGCTTCATTGCTGTGAAATTACTTGAACGGGATCGTTTGTTTAAGGATTTATTGAATAAAGAGATTGAAGAAAAGATAAATGCATTGGAAAAGATGTGTGGGACCGACATGGAAGAAGCAATCGCCAACTTCCGTTATGAGTGGATTGAAGGGGTTGTAAAAAGGTCGGTCACATCCCAGGTTATAAAAGTCACCTTTTCGGATAAACTAGACAGAATCTTCTTAAACAAATATCTGGGAATCCCCATATTCGTCGTCATAATGACCCTTGTTTACTTGTTGTCGGTGGGGGTTGTCGGCGGGACGACGGTCGAATGGATCGAGAACGGAACCGAAAGACTTCAGGAAGCGGTCGCATCGGGTTTGCATAATTTGGGGGCTTCGGAATGGTCCGTCAGTTTGATGACGGACGGGGTCATAACAGGAGTCGGCGCGGTCCTGAATTTCGTTCCTCAACTACTGATTCTCTTCATTTGCATTTCGGTATTGGAAACGACCGGTTACATGTCGCGGATAGCGTTCCTCTTGGATAAGATCTTCAGGCGCTTCGGTTTGAGTGGGAAAGCCCTGATTCCCTTCATCGTCGGATCCGGATGCACGGTTCCCGGCATCATGGCAACGAGAACGGTCGAAGACAGCAGGGAAAGGGAGATGCTGATCACTTTGACACCCTTTATCCCCTGCAGCGCAAGGCTCCCGATCATTTCTCTGATTGCAGGTTTTTTCTTTGATAAATACATGGGTTTGGTCACGGCATCGTTTTATTTCCTTGCGATTGCCGTCATCATCCTTTCCGCAATCATCCTCAAGAAAACCATCTATAAGGATGTCAATTCTTCATATGTCTGTGAACTTCCGGAATTTAGGCTTCCCGACGCGAGGTATGTCGCGCGCGATGTCTGGGAGAAAACATGGGGGTTCATCAAACGGGCGGGAACGGTCATCTTCCTTTGCTCCGTGGTGATATGGGTTCTCCTTTCGTTTTCCTGGAGATTCGAATACGGAATACCGGTCGAAAAGAGCATTCTCGCTTCAATCGGCAATCTGTTTTCGTGGATTTTCTATCCGATGTTGGGAGAACTATCCTGGGGAGCCACCGTTTCCGCCATCCAAGGTTTGGTTGCAAAAGAACAGGTGGTCTCTTCCATGGCGGTTATCGCCGGTTTTTCCGGCGAGGTGAGCGGCAATCTGCTCTTTTCCGGCGAAGGAATTTTCGGATTTTTTACACCGGCGAGCGCTTATGCCTTTATGGCTTTCAACATCTTCAGCGCGCCCTGTTTCGGAGCCATCAGCGCCATGCATAAAGAATTCGGAAGCATTAAGAAAACACTCCAGGCAGTCTTTTTCCAGACCGGGCTGGCCTGGGTTCTCGCCACTTTCATTCACTTAATCGGTCTGGCGATAGGAGGTATTTTTTGAAACCAATAGACATAGTCATTATAGTCGCAGTCGTCCTGATCATGGGTCTGATCATATATTTCCGGTTCATTAAAAATAAGAATTCGGAATGCGCATCCTGCGCAAAGGTCGACAAATACAAGCTGAATAGGCTTCGTGCCTATTATGAAAAAAACAAAAAAGAATGAGCCGCGGAAAGCGGCTTTTTTGAATTAAACAGGAAATCTTTGGAAATATTATAAAAGAAGGCTTGTCATAATGCTTTCGTTTTCGGAATAGAAATAAGTAAAGGAGCTTGAAGCAATGATTCTTCCTGACATCTTTTCGGCGTTAATCGTCACCTTCGCTTGCTTCGGCGGTTTCCGGCTCGGAATGCGGCGCAGCTTCACCCGGCTTGGGTGTTTGTTCATCTTTGCCTTTGCCGGTTTTTTGCTTTCGGACATCATTGCTTCTTGTCTTTATAATTCAGACTTTTCATTTTTAAATATAAAAATTCAGGGTCTGCGTCTGCGGACGTTCCCGGGTTTACTGAGGGCGCTCGTTGCCGTCAATTTTCCTGAATATTCCGCTTATGTGAATGACGCTTATTTTTTAAATCTGACGATTTTGAAATTTTCGAAAGCGATCTTAAAAATTCCTTGTTTTCTTCTTTGGATGCTTCTTTCCGTTCCAATCATCGACGGGCTCTTTTTTAAGAAAATGTTTCAAGGAAGCCAAGAGAAGATTTCCGAAAAGATCATGGCTGCTGCGGTCGGTTGCATTCATGGACTTGTTTTATTAATGTTTGTGCTCTCGCCCCTGAACGGCATCAACCAAATAAAAAGCACCTTAGAAAATGAACCAGTAAGAAATAACGGACACGTCGCGATGAGCTTGAGTGGCAATTCTGTTTTCGACGGTCTCTTCAAAACCCATTATAAAAATGAAGGGGTTGCTTTCCGAAAAGATCTTGAAAGCATCATGTCTTTACGGGAGGCGAGCGATCCCGGGATTCTTTTGACCGTTTTGGAAAAAGCGGAAGCGACGGAGTTGCTCGCTCCCGCAATCATCGAGATATTTTTATTATCAAAGGACACGGCAGTCAATGAGAAACTGATCAAAGAATTGAAGGCTGTTTCCTACCGGAAAGAAATCCCCCGCTTAAACAATGCCTACAAACTGTTCCGAGGTTTGGATTTTGATGAATTTCCGGAAATTGATGGTTCAATCATAAAGGCAATCGCGGATGAATTGAACGCCTGCAAGATAATTGACATTTTATTTCCCCACCTGATTTTTGATTTTTTTCCGGAATTGAGCGAATATATAAAAGCAGACATAAATGGTATAGCTTGGACACGGGAAATCCAGATATATGCAAGGATTTATGAGTTGCTTGAGCCCATAGAAAGAACTTTCGATGAGTTTATGAAATGCTCTGAGGAAGATGTTTTGGAAGCCTTGGATTTGCTCTTTTCATCGGATTTATACAAGCGAAACGAAGAAATAATCATCGAACTATTCATGGAAAACATTCTGCCGGAAAACCTCCGCAATCTTGAGTTTACTGCTATAAAAGAAAGCGAAATCACCAATGCCTATCTATTTGCAAGCTTTTTGTATAAGCATGGGTTTTTCTCAAAGGAGTTTACATATACCAATTTTTTGACCGATGAGAACATTGAAAGAATCATTACTCATATCTGCGAGTCTGATTTGTTAGTTAAAAACATTGATAAAATCCTTCCAATCCTTTTTTCCAAATCAAGTTTAAATATCAATGTGATTATTTTGCCGGCTCTCGACTGGAAAAGTTCCGAGGGAAGAGCGGAATTGCGAAGATTTTTTGAGTTTCTGCGGCTTTTTTCAAACAACCAAAAACATAAAAAGGAAGTGCTGTTTTACACCGAATCATTTTTAAGAAAAAAGGAAATATCCTCCCTTGTTTATCTGAACGGCGATAAAATAATCTCCCATTTCATTGCTGGTTTCTTTGGAAAAGGTTTTTCGCTTTCTCATTCAGTAGCTTGGGACTCAGAAGAAGGCAGAAATGAGATTATGAATCTGGTCAGGATTTACCGCGAATTTGCTCGGACCGATCTCATTTATGCAAAGTCTCTAAAGAAAATCTCCGACAAAAATCTCACTTCAATCGGCAATGTCCTCCATGAATCGGCATTGTTCCGGAAGAATTTCAATGAGATATTGAAATCTCTTCTCAGGAATCTTTCCCTTGGCTGGGAACTAGAATGCGAATTCGATGAGCCAACTGAAGAAGAGGTCGTGCGCTTGCTTTTTGCTTTGAAAGCGATGAGCGAAATCAAAACGGAGGCGGATATTTTTAAACTAAGTTCGAAAGAAATAGATGCTGCGCTTTCCTCCAATACGATTGTCGAGGTGTTGAAACAATATTTGCATGATCTTGAAAGGGATGGACATTTATGCATTAACATTGATGAAAGCGAATGGAAGGAGGAGTTAAGGAATTTTCTGTTTGCTTTAAAAAGACTCTCAGAAAAAAAACAAAACTTCGGAATGAAAAACTTTGATCTGAACATCATTCATTTCCTCACGACCGGAAACGAAGGTGAGGAAAGTAATGATTTGTCATTGATATTGAAATCAAAAATCCTGACCGACACGATTATTTCGAAAATAAAAGATTTGGAAAAGAACAGGAATACAGGTGAGGGAATATTCATCATCAATGTCCGGGACGAAGATTGGATTGACGATTCTTCGGACCGGCCGGGAGAACTGAGGAATTTTGTCCGCGGAATCCAAATAATTTATAGAAAATTAAATATAGACTTAAACAATCCCGCTATCCACAGGGAAAAACTGAAAGAAATCAGTGCCGGAACTGAAGACACGAACGGGGACGGGGTGATTGACGATAACGATGACAATGAGTTGAGAGAAATAATTAAATCGAAAATCCTTGCGGATACGATCATATTTTTGCTTTATGAAGAAGTAATAAAATCGTGAGCGTTTTTAATGCAAAGATTTCCAAAATATGCTATAATAATAATCGAAGATACGTGATGTATCTTCAGAAACGATAAACCATCATTTCAAACACCCCTCCCCCTAAAAGCCGTCTCCTATTAAGGACGGCTTTTCCCTTTGTATGCCTGTAAACCTTTGATTGTTGTTTTTTCGATTTCGGAAATATTTGATATTTACCAGTTGAATTTTTTTTAGTTTTGGTATATAATATTAAATACCTGGCGATGCACTTAGTTATCAGGAGAAGCAATGAACAAAAAAAAGCTCGCGGCGCTCAAAGCGGCAGAACACATTAAAAATAATATGGTGCTCGGACTCGGCACCGGTTCCACGGCCTACTATCTGATCGAAAGAGTCGAAGAACTTGTTAGGTCAGGTTATGATTTGAAATGCGTCGCGACATCAAAGCAGACCGAAGAGCATGCCAGGGTTTTGGGGATTCCTGTTTTTGAACTTGACGAGGTCGAAAGCATTGATTTGACCATCGACGGTGTCGATGAAATCGACCCCTCCTTCAATGCCATCAAAGGTGGCGGCGGAGCTTTGCTTAGGGAGAAAATCGTCGCTGGCATTTCAGAAAAGGTCATCTGGATAATGGACGAAAGCAAATTGGTTCCCGCGCTTGGGAAATTTCCCTTGCCGGTTGAAATCATCAGTTTCGGCCATCGGCATTTGCTTAGGAAAATGGAATCCCTCGGTTTGAATCCGGCTTTAAGGTTGAGCGAAGGTAAGCCCTATCTTACCGACAATCGGAATTACATTGTTGATTTGCATTTGGGCGAAAACTTTGACATTCCGAAAATCAAAGCCCTCTTGGATGATTTGAGCGGTGTTGTTGAAACGGGGCTTTTCTTAAACACCTGCGACATGATTGCAGTGGGGTATGATGGTGGGGCTAAAATAATCATTAACAATAAAAAATAATTTTTTGATCGGGACGTGGCGCAGTTTGGTAGCGCGTTTGAATGGGGTTCAAAAGGTCGCAAGTTCGAATCTTGTCGTCCCGACCATTTTTATTTGCAAAGGAGTTGCTTTTGATGAAAATTGGATTTATCGGCCTCGGCGTCATGGGGAAGGCAATGGCCAGAAATCTCAAGAAAGCCGGGTTTGATGTATCAATCTATGCAAGGAATCCCCAAAAAGTTCAGGATCTCGTTTCCGAAGGCTTCAAACTTTACGGAACGATAAAAGAACTGATTGCGGTTACCGAGATTGTGATTACGATTGTCGGCTTTCCTTCCGACGTGAGGGAAGTTTATTTAGACGAAGACAAGATCATCAACAACGCGGAACCGGGCACGATTGTCATCGACATGACCACTTCCAGCCCGACCCTTGCGCAAGAAATTCATCAAAAAGCAAAAGAAAGAAACATAGATAGTCTGGATTGCCCCGTGACCGGGGGCGATTTGGGCGCGAAAAACGGTACGCTCACCATCTTTGTGGGCGGTGAATTCGCGGTTTATGAAAAAGTTTTGCCGGTTCTGAAGGCAATGGGGAAAACAATCGCCTATGTCGGCGGCCCCGGTTCCGGCCAGCATGCGAAACTTGCCAACCAGATAGCGATTGCCGGCGTGATTTCGGGGGTTGCGGAAACAATCGCCTACGCCAGGGCAAACGGGCTCGATCCGAAATCCTTGGTCGAGATTTGGGCGAGTGGCAGCGCCAGCAGCTGGCAAATGAAGAACATGGCTCCCAGGGCTCTTGAAGGCGACATGGATCCGGGCTTCTTCATCAAACATTTCATCAAAGACATGAACCTTGCGCTTTCCGAATCCGAAAACAAAGGTTTGGAATTGCGGATGCTGAAGACGGTCCGCAACATGTACCAAGAAATGGCCGAGCGCGGCTATCAGGATTTTGGAACGCAGGCAATAATTGATTATTATAAAAAAAATAATTCTTAAAAAGGAGTTAGGAAAAAAGTGGACGACGATTCAGGGCCTTACGGGTTGATCTTAACATTAATACTGATTGTGGTATTAATCGCCATCAATGCTTTTTTTGCTTCGGCAGAAATGGCTGTGGTTTCGGTCAATCAAAACCGTTTGAAAAGGGTTCTTAGCAGTGGGGATAAGAGAGCGGAAATTTTAAAGAAACTGACTTCGGAACCCACGCGGTTCCTTTCTACTATCCAAGTGGCAATCACTTTGGCCGGATTTCTTTCAAGTGCGACTGCGGGTTCGAAACTATCCGTTTATGTCGTGCGGCTCTTTGCTTCAATGGGAATCAGGATGAACGAAACGATCGCAATGATTTTGGTGACCTTGATTCTTTCATATTTTAATCTCATTTTTGGGGAGCTCTTTCCGAAAAAACTTGCTTTGAAGAATCCGGAAAAAGTTGCGCTGCGCTCTGCGCGCGTAATCCGCTTCGTGATGGTAGTCTTCAATCCGTTTGTGAAGCTGCTCACTGGTTCGACTGATTTGCTATTCAAAATCACCGGCAGCGATAAACAAACCGAAGAAGAAAAAGTAACCGAAGATGAAATCAGATCTTTGATCATTACCGGCCATATCGAAGGCTTGATCAACGAAGAAGAAAAAGAAATGCTGGAAAGCATCTTTAAATTCGATGATCTGAGCGCCGATGAAATCATGACCCCGCGCATCGACGTGTTTGCGATCAATCTTGACAAGCCTCTTGCAGAACAAATGGACATGATTATTTCCGAAGGGTTTTCAAGGCTTCCTGTTTACAAGGACGAAATCGACAACATCGCCGGCGTGCTCCACGTCAAGGACATCTTGAAATATGCCAATAAGCATGGTTTTGAAGATTTTCCGATAGAAAAATTGATGAGGAAACCATATTTCGTCCCGAAACACATTAAAATCGATGTCCTTTTCAAGAAGATGCAGGCAACCAATAACCAAATGGCGATTTTGATTGACGAACACGGAGGTTTTGTCGGCATCGTCACGATTGAAGATTTGGTAGAAGAAATCGTGGGGAACATTTACGATGAATACGACGAAGAAGACACTTCCATCCAAGAGTTGGATGAAAAGACTTATCTCGTGGACGGGGGCATCCAGATTCAGGAACTGAACAAACGCCTGAAAATCAACATTGATGACACCGACGAAAACTATGACACTTTGAGCGGGCTGATCATTTATTTGTTGGGTTACATCCCCGACAAAAGCTTCAAAGAAGAAATCAAATACGGCAATCTTGTTTTTAAGATTAATAAGGTTTGCTCAAACAGGGTTGAGGAAGTATTGCTTACCATCAAGGAAGAAGATTCCGAAAACTGATTAACATAATAGCGCTCCACAAGCGGAGCGCTATTTTTATCGGATGAAATTTGAAGTAAATAACTGTTGATAATTGGTGCATGTTTTGGTATAATAATAAAAGCCGTGGAGGAGTACCCAAGAGGCTGAAGGGGCTGGCTTGGAAAGCTAGTAGGCCGCTAACCCGGCGCAGGGGTTCAAATCCCCTCTCCTCCGCCA
>LFRY01000039.1:1360-3869 GCA_001512995.1 Acholeplasmatales bacterium DTU067 | reverse complement strand
ATGAAGAATGAAGAAAGTACTATTATTTTTGTTGATGCTTATGTTTTATACAATGGCGGCCTGCAACGGGCAAATCGGTGAAAGCTTCATGCACATCTACGATTTGAGCGTCAGGGTTGACGAAGATAAGGACATCACCGTCCACACGAATCTGGACGATGTTTCCAGAATCGAATACGAAGTTTTGGGGGAAGGCGCCCTCATCATCGACGGCCGCGCCTATGGGGTGGTGAGCGGCGCCGTCGTCCCCGTGAAAGCGAAACTCGGAAAACTGGAAGCGGAGTTCAAGATTTATGTGGAGAAGGATGAAGTGGAAGTGAAGGGAAGCCTCTTCGAGCCGATCGAAATCGAAAACATACCCGCCCTTAAAGAAAGGGACGATTTCATCATGGGCGCGGACATCTCCAGCATCGTTGAGGTTCTGAAGCGGGGCGGAAAATTCTATGATCCCGAAGGGCGACGCACCAGCATTTTCAAATTATTGCGGGATGCGGGCGTGAATTACATCAGGATCAGGCTCTGGAACGATCCGAAAGCCCCGGACGGGACGCCCTACGGGGGCGGAAACAATGATCTGGAGGTGGCCAAAAGGATCGGGAGGCTGGCGAGGGCCTTCGGGATGAAAATCCTCCTCAACTTCCATTACAGCGATTTCTGGGCGGATCCCGGGAAGCAGATCATTCCGAAAGCCTGGGCTTCCTACACCGATTCCGAGCAAATCAAGAACGCGCTTTATGAATTCACTTACCAAAGCCTGATAGCGATGGAAGCTGCCGGAGCCAAGGCCGACATGGTCCAGATCGGCAACGAAATCACCCCGGGCCTGATCACGCAGGGTGTTTCCGACTACAGCGACATCTCTGATCCGAAGAAATATTCTTTGGATGCTGATGTTTCGGGAAGCGTGAAGAATCTGGCGAACTATCTCAAATACATCAATGCCGGCCTGGCTGCGGCAAGAGCGGCCAATGAAGAAATCCTCACGATGATCCACATCGACCGCGGCGGAAACAACAGCCTTGCCGTTGAGTATTTCGGGAGGCTGATCAGTGCCGGCGTCGATTTCGACATCATCGGGCTCTCCTACTATGTTTTCTATCACGGCGAATTCAGGCATTTCGAAGCGAACATCCGTGATCTCGCGGAGCGCTTCGGAAAGAAGGTGGTGGTTGCGGAAACGTCCTATGGGTTCACGAACGCTCCCATCGCAAACGCGGCCCACATTCTGACCGAAGCATATCATGGCTATCCATTGAACGTGGAAGGGCAGGCGCGGATGATCCGCGATGTCATCAAGGCAACGGTGAATCTGCCGAATGACTTGGGGCTCGGCATCTTCTATTGGGAGCCGGCCTGGCTCCCTGTCCCGAATGCCGGCTGGGCGGGCGCGGGTACTCCCGGAACCTGGGCAAACCAAGCCCTCTTCAGTTATGAAGGCATTGCCCTCCCTTCATTGGATGTGTTCAAAAAAAAGTAGGCGGCCAGGGTGCCGCCTGCTTGCTTTTCTCATTGTTTGGGTTTATAATAAAACGGGAGGTATTTATGAAAAAGCTCTTGTTGGTGATAGATTTTCAGAATGATTTCGTAAGCGGAAGTCTGTCCTTCCCCGGAGCGGAAAAACTGGAAGCGGTCATCGCCCGCAAAATCGAAGCATACAAAAACAACGGGGACGACGTGATTTTCACTTTGGACACTCACGGTGAGGATTATCTGGAGAGCGTGGAAGGGAAATACCTGCCGGTGAGGCACTGCATCAAAGGCAGCCCCGGCCACGAACTCTACGGCAGGGTCAAGGAATTGGCTGCGGACTGCTTGGTTTTCGAAAAGCCGACCTTTCCCTCCCTGGAGCTTGCAAACCATCTGCGAGGCAAGGATTATGGTGTCATCGAAGTCTGCGGTCTGGTGTCGAACATCTGCGTTCTCTCCAACGCGATCATGGCGAAAGCTGCGCTTCCGAACGCGGAGGTCGTGGTGGATGTAGAAGCGACGGCAAGCAATGACCCCGACTTGAACGAAAAATGCTTCGACATCATGGAGAGTCTACATATTCAGGTACTGAACCGGAATTGATTCCGGTTTTTTTTAAAAAAAAGACATTCAGTACGAATGTCATTTATAACCTAAAAAGTATCGACTGCTTTAACCCCATGTTGTTTTCTCGCAATTTCAATCGCCTCGTTGAGTTCATTTTGAACATTCAGCGCCCCTTTTACAAACTCCAAATCTTTCAAGTGGGGGTAATTGCCGCGCGCGCTCACCGATAATTTGATCGTGCCGTTGCCAAGGATGTTCGAGGTCGTGTGGATGTTTTCTATTTTGATTAACGGAAAACTGGAGTATTGTTTTCTAAACACTCCTTCTTGGACATAGATGTTCTTATCGTCATAATAGTATTTTCGGGTTTTGATTTTCAAAAATCTGACAATCGTTGGTATGAACAATAAAACCCATCCCCACAGGGCAAACCAAATAACGCTTAAATAACTTTTCTTAATCTCCTTCACATTCT
>LFRY01000039.1:0-1292 GCA_001512995.1 Acholeplasmatales bacterium DTU067 | reverse complement strand
TTTTTTTTGTATAATAAAATGGGGACAGAAAAATGGAAACAAATAAAATGAAAGAAATCAAAAAAAGTTTTTGGAAATCATTATTGTCATTGTTTTTTGTTTTAATACTGTCTGCCTGCGTCACCTCACTCTCTGAAATATCGACCCACATGAGGATGACAATCAAAAAAGAATATCTGAAGCAATTCCTTCTTCCGGAAGATCCCGATGCCCGTTTGGAGGAAGTGGAATACCACCAATTTTTGAGAAGGTTTCGGGACGATAAAGGATATGTTTATTTGATAGCCTGGGAAGTTGATGAAGAGACGGAAGCATGGGAGTTGGAAATCGGAGAATCCAATTATCGTTTTGAGCACGAAGTGAGATTCATCGCCTACCGTTCCAGCACCAAAACCTTCCACAGTTTGGAAGAAGCGCTCGAACTCTCCCTTATTACGATCGCAGGCTTTGAGAAAGCATTGGAGAAATGTGATGTTTTCATATCTGAATCTTCCTAGCAAAGATCAAACCGGAAACTTCCGGTTTTTTGTTTTCCGTTTGTTTTTTTCATGGTATAATTGACATAATTAGGAGGTAATCATGCATAAGGCCATATTATTTGATTTGGATGGTTCCTTGCTTCCCTTGGACGAAGACGCTTTCATCAGGATTTATTTCGAAGGGGTCGCGAGGAGATTTGCTGGCAAGTATGACCAGGGGACCTTCATGAATGCTTTTTGGAAGGGGACCCTGGCAATGATGGGAAATGACGGATCGGACACGAATAAAAATGTCTTCTGGAAGACATTCAAGCAATACATGAAGGGCGATTATGAGAAAATTGAAAATGAGTTTTTGGATTATTATCTGACGGATTTTGGGGATGTAAAAGCGGCGTGCAGGCCGAGCCCCCATGCGAAGAAAATCATCGATTATCTCAGAGGAAAAGCCATCCTCATCCTTGCGACCAATCCCTTGTTTCCCCGGGTCGCAACCCATGAGCGGATCAAATGGGCGGGATTGGAGCCGGAAGACTTTCAACTGATCACGACCTATGAAGACAATCGCCACTCGAAGCCCCATCTGGGGTATTATCGGGATATCTTGAGGAGGATTAATCTCCCAGCGGAAGAATGCCTGATGGTTGGAAACGACGCCAAGGAAGACATGGTGGCGGGGAAACTGGGGATGGGGACGTATTTGCTTACCGATTGCCTGATCAATCGGGAATCCCTGGACATCAGCGGTTTTCGCTCGGGGAGTTTGGAGGATTTTTATGCGTTCATTTCCGGCGGGGTGAGGCCATGAAACAT
>LFRY01000015.1:6286-6558 GCA_001512995.1 Acholeplasmatales bacterium DTU067 | reverse complement strand
AATGAATTGAACCCCGGGGAAATCGTCATTGAACCTGATGTCGGAACTGCGGATTCCTTCATTCAGGTGCGGTGCGAAAGCAGTGCGGTTGTAGAAATTGAAGAGATACTGATTGAATATCTCGACTATCAAGAACCTGAAGAGCCGACCGATCCTGAGGAACCTACAGATCCAGAGGAACCTACAGATCCAGAGGAACCGACCGATCCCGAGGAACCGACCGATCCAGAGGAACCGACTGATCCAGAGGAATCGACTGATCCTGAAGAGCC
>LFRY01000015.1:0-6207 GCA_001512995.1 Acholeplasmatales bacterium DTU067 | reverse complement strand
GCGCTCTAGGGCGCGGATGAAATTTGTCTATCCATAGAAAAGGTGAGTGTTTTGATCGTTTCCGCAAGCCGCAGAACCGACATCCCGGCATTCTTTTCGGAGTGGTTTTACTCCCGTTTGCGTGCGGGTTATCTTTATGTAAAAAATCCCTTCAATCCCAGGCAAATTAAAAGGGTGAGCCTCCGAAAAGAAGACGTGACTTGCTTCGTTTTTTGGACAAAAAACCCGGAAAAATTCATTGAGAGAATTGACGAACTTGCCGGTTATGATTATTATTTCCAATTCACGCTGACGCCCTACGGAAACGATGCGGAACCGCGTTTGCCGGAGAAAGAAAAGCTTTTGGAATGCTTCATCGACTTGTCAAGAAAAATCGGGAAGGAAAGGATTGTATGGAGGTATGATCCGATCCTGGTCAGCAAAAAATACACTCAGGATTTCCATTTTCGGATGTTCGAAAAGTTTTCTGAAAGACTCGCCAATCATGCTGAAAAATGCGTCATCAGTTTTCTTGACATGTACAGGAACACCCAGAGGAACGCCGGGTCTTTGGGATTGAAAGAAATCACTGTTTCCGAATCCGAAGAAATCGCGGCCTCTTTAAGCAAAATCGCTGGGAAATATGGCCTCAGGCTGGAATGCTGTTCCGAGCCCCATGATTTCAGCCGTTTTTCGATTCCGAAAGCAAAATGCATCGACGGGGAATTGATCGCGAGGATTTCCGGGAAAGAGCTTGCTTTTCCAAAGGATAAAAACCAAAGAAAAGAATGCGGCTGCGCCTCAAGCGTTGACATCGGCGCGTACAATACCTGTTTGCACAGCTGCCTTTATTGCTATGCGAATTACAATCCGAAAGCTGTTTTAAGCAATATAAAAAAACATGATCCGGGTTCTCCCTTATTGTTGGGAAAATAATTTCAAATTAAAACGGTTTTCGGTGGTTATATTGATAGGAGGTAATTTATGGAACGATTTCTGAAACTTTTTGCGATCGTGTTACTTGCGTTCGGAATATTCATACTTTCCGGCTGCACCGAAGGAACCAAACCGATTGCTTTCAAAGAAACGGAAAATTTCAAAACCCTGAACCATGTCACCTATCCAAATCTAAAAGCCGAAACGAATCCGGTATCGGATGATGTGGTTGCGGCTTTGAAAACTTTTGCCGTCCAGACCGTCCCGAATATCTTTGAGGAAAGGGGGAAGAACCATGTATACTCTCCTTTGAGCCTATACATGGCTCTGGCCATGCTCCTGGAGGGGGTATCCGATGAAGAGGCCAGGCAGGAACTGGAGGGTCTGCTTGGAATGGAACGCGAAGAAAGCAGAGCCGCCATGAAAACCGTCTATGAAAACAACTTCTACAAAAACAAAAACGGCACTCTCAGACTCGCCAATTCGATTTGGTTCAAAAAGAATTACCCGATAGAGGAAGAGTATTTACGGATTTTGGCCGAGGATTATTATGCGGAAAGCTATCAGACGCTCTTTGATTCCGAAGGCCATCAGAACATCATTGATTGGATCAATCATTATACCGAGAATTTTTTGGAACTCACCCGGGATAAATTTGCCGTTGATGCCAATACCGTCATTTTGCTTCTCAACACCATCTATTTCCATAACAAATGGAAAACGGCTTTTGAAAAGGACAGAACACAGGCAGGAGATTTCCATTCGGAAAAAGGTGCCGTCAGCGTGCAGTACATGCGGCATTCGGTCGACGGCAAATATAAACGCTACGTTGGTTATGGTGTGGCGGAAGACTATTTTGAAAACAATGCCTCTGTCACATACATTCTTCCCGATGAGGGCGTGGATGTTTACAACCTCCTGACGCCGGAAGTCTTGATCTCCGCATTGGATCCCGCGGACAAATCAACCCAGAAAATCGATTTTTCGGTTCCGAAATTCAAATATTTCTCAGAATTCCAACTGAACGAAGCCCTGAACAAGCTGGGGGTCGAAGAAGTATTTAACTCCGGCAGCAACTCCCTGGAACTTATGAGCAGGGGCAAAGGCCTCTTTGTTTCCGAAGTCAAGCAGAACGCCGGGATCGAATTCAGCGAGGAAGGCGTGAAAGCGGCTGCGGTCACGGGAGTGATCATAAAAGAATCCGCCGTGGAGAGCGTCAACTTTAGGTTGGACCGTCCCTTCATTTATATCATCAAAGACGCTTTCGGAATTCCCCTCTTCATGGGTCTTGTACAAAATCCGGCAGAATGAAGGACCAACACGGTCCTTTTTTATAAAGTCAAAAGGGGGAAAAATGAAAGCATTGGGCAGCGGTATTGAAAATCGCGCCCAAAAGAAAACCCGAAAAAGCGATTTCGGGCATTTCGGAAGGAAGGCATTTTGAAAGAGGCAGATATTGAAAGCATTTCAGCGGGAAGAAGCTTTAGCTTCTGGGAGGCGCCATGTTGATCTGGCTGAGGTCCATTAAATCATTTTCGCCAATTTTTCAAGGAGCTTTCTTTGGTCCCAGTGGAAATCAATGAGGGGAAAGTGACGGAAACGGTATTTTTTCAAGAAATCCCCATACTGCCTTCTGTTCTTCGGATTCAGTTTTTCTTCACGGATGTAGACCAGAAAAGTCGGATCTGCCGCCTTTATTTCCGTAAGAAAGCCTTCGTTGGCATAATACGGAAGATTGCGGTTGTTAAGGTGAATTTGGGCGCCGCAGAGCAGGCCTTTGGCTTCTTTGAATGAGATTGCGGGAAAAATCGGAAAGAGATTTCCGCTGCGGGTGATAATTTCCCTCGCCTCCCGCCCCAAATTCTCCTCTTCCAAAAAGAGAAAGAAGAGCGCGTCAGCCTCTCCGAGGAAACGAAGGAGGGGAATGTTTTCTTCTTTCAGGAAAAAGCAGGCATAGAGGAGATTTGTCTTTGCAAACAAAATCCCCAACTCTTTCAAACCGAGGGGCTTTTTTATGAAATCAAAATGAAGGATCTTTGGTTTTTTGTTTAGAGAGCGGTAAAGATGCAGGAGGATGCGGATGCTCGTTTTTCTCTCCGCCTGTGCAAGCCATTTGTATATGGTTTTGATCAGGCCGGGATTGGAGCGGATTTCCGCGATTCCCTCAAAGACATTCATTTCTTCCAGTTTTGCCAGGGTTTTGTCCGGATCGGAGAGGAATTCATCAATCGCTCTGTTCAGGAAGCGTTCAATCATGGGTTGGAAAATTTTGTTTTCAGTCATCTCTACATTATATCTCTTTCTTTCGTTATGATGATTGAAAAGGAATATTAATTCCTTATTTGCAAGAAAATAAGAAGAAGCAAGGGATAGATGATTTTGGACAAGGAAAAATTGTTTCAAGAAGGAAGAATCGGAAGCACGATTTTAAATTGGCTCTGCCCTTGGTTGTGAGCCAAATAATCAATGTTCTTTATAACATCGTTGACAGAATTTATGTCGGCAACATGCCGGAAGTCGGGAGAGAAGCCCTTGCCGGCCTCGGGATTGCTATTCCGATCATTATGATCGTTTCGGCTTCCGCCGCGCTTTTCGGAAGCGGGGGCGCACCGATTGCTTCGATTCTGCTCGGGGAAGGAAAGAAAGAAGAGGCCCGGCAGACGATGATGAACAGTTTCGTCCTGTTGGTCGCCGCGGGGATCTTTCTCACTCTGGTGACGCTTGCTTTTGATGCGGAATTATTGCGTTTATTCGGAGCGGAAGCAGAGGCCATGGGCTATGCGAAGGACTACCTTGATTATTATGCCCTGGGAACGGTTTTTGTAATGATATCCATCGGCATGACCGCCTTCATCACGGCGCAGGGATTATCGAAAATAGCGATGCTTTCCGTTTCTCTGGGAGCCTTATTAAACATCGTTCTTAATCCCGTGTTCATCTATGCCCTGGGGCTGGGCGTGAAAGGGGCTGCGCTTGCTTCCGCAGTTTCGCAGGCGGCGTCCGCCGTTTTCGCTTTGGCCTTTCTTTCTGGGAAAAAACCCCTCCGCTTCGGTTTTCGGAAATTCCGCTTCCGCAAGCGAACCGTTGTCGCAATCATGGCGCTCGGTGTTTCCCCCTTCATCATGAATGCGACCGGAAGTTTGGTTCAAATCGTTTTTAATAACCAAATCGGAAAATATTCCGGCGAAAATTACACGCTCTACATCAATTTGATCTCGATCATGCTTTCCGTGACGGTGATTGTCCTCCCCTTATCGGTTTTTGTGCAAGGGGCTGCGCCCTTTATTTCATACAATTACGGTTCCGGCAGAATTGACAGGGTCCGCGAAGCGGCCTGGTTTTTGATCAAGATTTGCCTATTATATTCCCTTGGTTTTTATATGTTGATATGTTTCCCAAAATCTTTGCGATTATATTCAATCAGGACCCGGAGCTTCTGGAAATTGCGCCTGCTTATTTCCGGATATTCTTCCTGGGAATGGCCATCTTCGGCATCCAAATGGCCTGCCAGAACATTTTCATGGTCCTGAGGCAATCCCTGATTTCCTTGCTTCTGGCACTCCTGAGAAAAGTCATCCTTCTCGTCCCCTTCACTTTGATTTTTCCGATCTTCTTCGGAATCGCGGGAGTTTATTATGCTGAACCTGCGGCCGACATTCTGGCGGTGATTGCGACCTTCACGGCCTTTCGTTTGGAAAGATCCTGGAAGAAAGGGAAGCGGAGCTTGCTTTGCGTGAATTCGAAAAATAAAAAAGACCACCGCGCGGTCATACATAAATACGCAATTATGTATAGTCAAAAGGGGTGGTCAATTTTTTTTAATAAATATTGAATGATGTCCTTTCTTGTGACGATGCCGATGAAAGTGTCGCGGTCGTCCAGAACGGGAATGAAGTTTTGCTGCGTGGATGCAATGATGAGATCGTCGATTTTGGTATTCACATAAATTCCGTAATTATCGTGTTTTCGCGGGACTTCCGTAATCGGGATGTCTTCCGCTTTTTTAAAATCGAGATTGTGTTGGTTTTTGATGTACCATAGGAGATCGCCTTCGCTGATTGTGCCAACGTATTTGCCCTCTTTATTGATAATCGGAATCGAAGAATAGCGGTGGTACTCCATCTTTTCCAAGGTCTGTCGGATCGTGTAGTTGTCATAAATATAGGCGACCTTTTCCTTGGGAGTCAAAAAAAACAAAATATTCATTTTACCTCTCCTTTATGAATATCCATATATCATTATACATTGTTTGCGGCAAATTTTCAATACGGAAAGCAGATTAATTGCGCTTTTCGGAAGCCTGTTATAAACTATTGACGGGAGAAAATTATGAAAACTTTCGTCAATCATTCCACTGATCCGTATTTCAATCTCGCTCTGGAAGAATACATGCTCCTCCATTGGCAGGGAGAAGGAGAGGTTTTTTATTTGTGGCGGAATCTGCCCTCCGTAATCGTCGGCAGGAACCAAAATGTTTTTTTGGAAGTGGATTTGCGGGAGGCGGAAAAGGATGGGATTCCGGTCGTGAGGAGAATCTCGGGGGGCGGAAGCGTCTACCATGACCTCGGGAATCTGAATTTCACTTATCTTGCACCCTATTCGAAAGAAAACCTCAACAATTACAGGAAATTTACGGAACCTGTGATCGGCGTTTTAAACAAACTCGGGATTCCCGCGGAGTTTTCCGAAAAAAGCGACATCAAAATCGGAAACAAAAAAATTTCTGGGAACGCGCAAAGCTTCCGCGGTCAGAAAATGCTCCACCACGGAACCCTGCTCTTTGATGCGGATTTGGAAAGGCTTGGGCGCTATTTGAAAATCAATTGGGAAATGAATTCGGTCGCCGTGCGCTCGCAGCCGAGCGCCGTCACCAATTTGAAGGATTATCTTCCCGAAGATTTTGGAATGTCGGATTTGATTCTTGCCCTGACGGAAGCCATCGTTCGGAAGACGGGCTCGAACATCATCCATTTGCGGGACGAAGATTTGCAGGCCGTGCAGAAGCTGAAAGAAGATAAGTACAAAAGCTGGGATTGGAATTTCGGAGAATCGCCGGAGTTTGCGCTGGAAAGACCCGAAGCCAGGATCTGTGTCAAAGCGGGCAGGATTCATGATTTTCATTCTGAGCTCCTTTCCGATGCTTTTAACAGAGAATTAAAAGCCGCTTTGACCGGCGTTAGGTTTTTGGAAAAGGAAGTGGAGCGCAAACTGACGCTCACGGACGAAAGAACGGCCAAAGAAATTTTGGATGCCCTGTTCGGGAACTATAAATAAAGAAAAAGCCAAGGCAAT
>LFRY01000087.1 GCA_001512995.1 Acholeplasmatales bacterium DTU067 | reverse complement strand
CCCACGCGGATTTCCCTGAGGAATTCGCTCTCCGTAAACTTTATGATTTCGCCCCGATGATGGGGAGTGATTTTCAGACTGTATAGATTTTCTTTCTGAGAATATGCGAGCACCAGATAATTCCCGGTTTCCGAATCGCTGAGTTTCCGGAAATCACCGTCATAATAGAGATAGGTTTCAACTTCCGAAAATTCTATCTCTCTTTGATAATAATCACTGAGATTCGTTTCAAAATCAACGGGCGAACCGGTGAAAATTTCATAGATGTTTTCGATTTCCGTCAGGATGTTTTCTTTGACGGCATAACGGTTCTCCAAGCGATGGTAGCGGATGAAAACCGTGGCGACCGCCACGACCAGAATGCCGGCAATGGCGACGGAGACCAAAACCTCGGTGAGCGTGAAGCCTTTTTTCCCTTTCATCATTCAAGCCTCGCGGGGAAGACAAAGTCCTGTTTTTGGTCCCCTTTCTCGAGCACAGAAATCTCCAACAGTTCTTTCAGATAGGGGTGGACCGAAAGTTTGTTGATCCTCATGTCATAATTTAAGACCATCGCTTTAAGCAATTTATCCTCGATTTCATCCTCCACATAAAGATAGGTTTCGACCTCTCCTTCCCTTACCAGGCCGCCGGTGATGCGGTAAACCTCTTTCATGATCGGAGCGAGTTCCTTCCTCAATTCCCTCTTAAGGGGGGCGGGAAGGGCGTCGTCATCCCATTCTTGGAGCAAGTCCTCAAATGAAGGGCGGAAGATTTTGAACCCGTGATGGACGATGTGGTGGGCAATGACGGATGTGTCTTTGATGCCCAAAATCGTGGTGAATCTCTTCCCGACATTGATGATGAGATTGGCAATGTCTGGCCTACCAAGGAGGTTTTTGTTTAGAATCAGGTTTTTGAAATTATCCTGGGCGAGCGTGATTTTCTCGATTTTCAAGCGCGTTTCCTGCAAAAAGGAAAGAATCTGCCTGTAGTTTTCGCGATTATAGAGCGCAACCCTGAGATTGTAGAGCTGCTTGTTTGCTTGGGAAAGCAGGATGGAATACACGAACTTGCTTTCGTAATCCCCGTATAATTTCGCGAGCTCCAAAGCAATCGCTCTCCGCATTTCCTTCCGCGAAAGCCTGGGCAACTCCATCCTTTCCACAAACACCCCTCCCAAATTCAGGCTCACCAAAACGGGATATTTGAGGTATTCTTTGTGGAGGAGATCCTTGCGGATGGTTTTGGCCATCAGCTCCAGTTGTTTGCTTGCGGAATTGTTGTTCTTCTCCACCATGTAATTCAGCCGGAATTCTACATTTATCACATCATCCACGTCGACGCAGAGAATATCAAAATAGAATGAATCCTCCACGACCGTAATCGTCAACAAATTCCTTTTCATCCGTTTTCCCATGCGCTTTGCGATCAGTTTCATCATTCGCTATCTTCTCCAGTGACCCCGCCGAATAAATTATAGGCGCGGCTTTCTTTCCCGCCGGCACCATCCGAAAGCGTGATGATCAGGACCCTTCCGTCCAGAACACTCACTTCCAGACCTTGGATGTATTTCATATGCAATCGATTTTCTCCCTTGGTTAGGGCGGTTGCCGCTCTATCATATGTAAGAACCGTTTCGCCGTTTCCGATGACAACGGAGACCTCATCCATCGTCACGGACGCTTTCGCTCCGGAGGCATTCAGTTCTTCCGCGGTCGCTTCGATCATCGCCCAAGCGGCCTTGAATTCTCCGTTCCTTTCCGCCGCCCTTTCCGCATTCCCATAAGAAGAAATGAGGCTGTAAATGATCGAACCGATCATGGCAAAAAAGATGCCGGAAACGGCAATCGTCACCAAGAGTTCTGTCAAAGTGAAACCTTTTCGGTTTTTAAGCATGTACCTTTCCCCTTAAAAGAAAAAACGCCAAAGCGGAGCAACTGTTTCTAAAAAATTTTCCTGTTTCTTCTTCATGCCGTGCCTCCCTAGCCGTTTAGATGGATTATCAAATATATTATACCATATGAATCCAAAAAATGAAATTATTATTTAATTTTCGAGGGTCACTTCAATCTGTAGGTCATGTAACCCTTGTATTCCAATTTTTCCACGCTTTCATCCGCATTAAGTTGCCTGAAAACCGCTTCCGGATTCCCCTTCCTGCTTTTTATGAAGCTTTCGACTTCATACTGGTTCAACGGATGCCTTCTGATCAAACTAAGAACCGCTTCGTAATCGTCCACTATTTCGCTGTGATAGGAGTCCGCGCTCAAGTAACCGATGGCCATGCCTCCGAGCACCCGCCCAGCTTCTTCCAGCCGCTCGGGACTGGATGGCTGAATCCAGGCTTCGGCCGGGGGCCGGACCGGCGTGTTCAAATACAGACGGTCGTATCTGATCTTATTCAAAAGCTGGCGGAATTTCCTTAAACTTTCGGAATCGTCGTTGATGCCCCGCATGAGCATGATTTCCAGCCAGAGCTGCCCGCCGTATGAGCGCGAGAAAGCCACCAAGGAAGCAAACATCCGCTCAAAATCCAAACTTCCATGGGGCCTGTTGATTTTCCGAAAGCTTTCTTCGTCATAAGCATCGAGCGAAGGTAAAACTATGTCCGCCTTCTGTAAAACCCTCCTCACTTCCTCATCACCAAGCAAGGCACCGTTGGTGATGACTGCGACCGGTTTGTCGGTCAGTCCCCTGATTCCGGCAAGCAACTCATCCAAATCCGCATAGAGGGTGGGTTCTCCCTCGCCGACAATCGAGACGACATCGATTTCAACTCTCGCATTGAGCACAGCTTTTAGTTCAGAAAGGATTTCTTCAACGGGATAAAAGCTCTTTCTTGCGTTCGTCATTCTGGAGGTTCTTCCGAGCTGGCAATAAACGCAGGCATAATTG
>LFRY01000001.1 GCA_001512995.1 Acholeplasmatales bacterium DTU067 | reverse complement strand
CGTATTATGAGGTTATTTTATCATGAGTGACCCAATTTTAAATTATCGTTTTGTTATTTTTTGACCCAATTTTATAATATCATTTACATAAACTAAAAACAAATGCTTATGGCGTGGTTTTTGTAAAACCATATTACTCTGTGGAATTATGCATCAATGATAAAGATTATCATTTCTACATCCCTAACTATGATTTAAAGAATGTTTTAAAATTGCTTGATCTTGAAGTCATTGAACCGGAAAAAGGCAAATGAATCAAAAAGATGAATTTAGACGCGCTTGACACAATGTGTTCAAGCCTTTTAAATAATGTGTGTTGCGCACACGAATTGAACAAGATGAGGGTGATGCACAGTGCGGTGATGGAGCCGTTTTAAAGGCTTAAATCCTAATTAACAGAAGAAAAAAAGAAGAAAAAAATGATACATGGATGCATCAACAATTGATAATTAAAATTTCACCAAACAGGAATCAAAGAATGCATTAGAAGGTCAAGTGAATTCTATCCGCAAACAATGTGATGAACATCTATCGGAGCTGCAGCCATGGATGCATTTAATGCGATTCGAGAAGCAAATTCTATCAAATGGATCATCCTTTTGAGGACATTGAAGTCAAAATCAATGCGCTTGAATTATTGTAAAAGGCTTTGATGTCCAAAAGAAACAAGTACATATCGCAACAGGAAGCATGACCGATCCTTACATGCCGCTTGAAAAAGAGATCCAATATACAAGAAAAGCCTTGGAAATCATCGACAAATATATCATTACAAAATCAAATCTAATCCTGCGAGATTTGGATTTATTGACGAGCAAAAAAAGCAAAATGCGTTGTACAAATTACGTTCACGACCCATGATGAAAATTTATGCAAGATCCTTGAGCCCAATGTTTATACAACCAAGGAGAGATTTGAAACACTGAAAACATTGAATGAACACGGCATACCAACCATTGTTGGATTTTGCCCTTCATCAATGCTAACGAAGAAAATTTATACGGATTCCTTGATTATTGTGTGAAAGCCAAAGTCCAAGGGATTATTTTCTTAGGTATTTCCATGACATTGATGGAAGGCAGCAGAGAATATTTTTATAAAAAACCCGACGAACATTACCCCGGATTGAAAGATAAGTACATTAGTACTTACCGTGATGCCTACATCATCAACAGTCCGAACAATGAGAGGCTGACAAAAATATTATAAAAGGAATGCACCTGGAATAATATCATTCTAGACAATCAAAAATTGTTCAGTTATCTTCAGAAGTTTCCTTAAATTATATGCTGAATGCAATAATATCATAGTCAATGCATTTGAACATATTGAAAAAAAACTTCCGTTTTCGGCAAAATTATTCAATAAGGTGCAAGATGCAGAATCTGGCATTGAAAATGCGAAAAGCCACCATTTCGGTGGCTTTTTGGTTTGCTGTATATGGAATCAGAAGAACTTCTCCAGCAAGGAACCGACATGCAAGAGTGCGGGTCCGATGATTAATGCTACCATTGACATGAGTTTGATTAAAATGTCCATGGCCGGACCGGCAGTGTCCTTGAAGGGGTCTCCGACAGTGTCTCCGGTGACGGCAGCTTTGTGCGCTTCGCTGCCCTTGCCTCCATACATTCCGGATTCAATCAACTTTTTCGCATTATCCCATGCCCCGCCGGAATTTGCCATGAAGATGGCCAGCATCGCCGCGCTGATGAGTGCGCCGACGAGCAGTCCGCCCAAGGCTTTTGTCCCCAACAAAAAGCCGATGAGTATGGGAGTGAAGACGGAAATCACCGCCGGGAAGATCATTTCTTTGAGCGCGGCGTTTGTGGAAATGCCCACGCATTTCGCATAATCCGGTTTCACCGTGCCTTCCATGATGCCGGGATTTTCTTGGAATTGTTTTCTGACTTCGTCGATCATTTTATTGGCCGCCCTGCCGACGGAATTGATGACGAGCGAAGTGAACAGGAAGGGCAGCATTCCTCCGATTAGGATGCCGATGATTACCAGGGGTTCCAGTACGCTGATCGCGGTCAAGTTGGTTGCGAAAGCATAGGAGATGAACAGAGCCAAGGAGGTAAGTGTCGCCGCTCCGATGCAGAAACCCTTGCCGATGGCGGCGGTGGTGTTGCCGACAGAGTCAAGTTTGTCGGTGATGGCTCTCACGTTTTCGTCCAGGTTTGCCATTTCCGCGATTCCCCCTGCATTGTCGGAAATCGGACCGTATGCGTCGACCGAAACGGTTATGCCCACGGTGGAGAGCATGCCGACGGCCGCCAAACCTATTCCATACATTCCCTCCAACAGATAGGCTAACATCACGCCCAAGACCAGCACAATAATCGTGACTGCCGTGGATTTCATGCCTACTGCATAACCGGAGATGATGTTGGTCGCATGGCCCGTGTTGGATTCATAGGCAACCTCTTTAACGGGTTTAAATTTTTCGGATGTATAGTACTCAGCAATGAATCCGATTAAGATACCGATAACCAAACCGATGGTGATTGTCAAGAAAGGTTTGAACGAATCCAGTATCAAGTGACTGAAGCCGAAAGCAAAGGCCAGAACAACGAAGTTGGCAATATAGGTCGCGATGTTCAATGTCCTCTGCGGTTCTTTCCATTCGCGCAGGCGGATAATGAAGATGCTGACGATTGCGGCGATGATGCCCGCTCCCGCAATCAACAAAGGAAACAATGCGGCATTTGTGCCGACATGCACAGTTGAAGAAATACCCAATGTCAGGGCAGAGATGATGGCGCCCGCATAGGATTCCAACAAGTCCGAGCCCATTCCGGCGATGTCCCCAACATTGTCTCCGACATTGTCCGCAATCACTGCGGGGTTCCGCGGGTCGTCTTCCGGAATGCCGGCTTCAACTTTCCCCACCAGGTCTGCGCCGACGTCCGCGGCTTTGGTGTAGATTCCGCCCCCAACGCGGGCGAACAAGGCAACCAAGGACGCTCCCAATCCGTACCCGATCACTATTTGGCCGGCGGCTTTCAGATCCCCGCTGGTTAAATACAGGACCAGGAACGAAGCTGTGAGGCCAAACAGACCAAACCCGACGACGCTCAAGCCCATGACGGCGCCACCGCTGAATGCCGTTTTCAGAGCCTTGCCCATGCCGCTGGTGTTGGCGGCAGAGGCTGTCAGGCCGTTTGCTTTGATGCCCGCGGTCATGCCGACAAAACCGGCTAGGCCGGAACAGGTAGCTCCCAGGATGAAGCAGAGCGCGCTCTTCCACCCAACTCCTTCCGCGTTTCTCAGAGCCGGGATCAATCCCAAGAGGGCAAGGACAGCGGCAATGCCAAGAATGAAAATGGCAATGATTTTATATTCTTTCTTAATGAATGCCAAGGTGCCTTCCCTGATGTAGGACGAAATTTCTTCGATTTTGCTGTTTCCGACCTTCAGTTTCCGTAACTGTTCTTTTAGAAACAATGCGTAAACCAACGAAATCAAGGTCATCCCGATGATGATAGCCAGAAAAACTATGAATGTTTTTTCTTCTAATTGCATTAAACTTTCCTCCTTCTTCCTCGAAAAATGGATGGCCAAAAAATAAACACCATTATAATGAATTATAAGAGAAAACGCTTAAAAATTCAAGTAAATGTTTTTTTATGTTCCCAAAATATTAAATTTTCCTTTCGGATTGTTTTATAGAAAGCCCCTGCTGGGGCGTTGCGCGGCTGTAATCAAGATTTGCTGCGTAGCTAATTAAGGTTTTAAATACAGACTGCCCTGCAGTCTTCGAGTATGATTGCAACTTTTACTTTTGTTTTGTATAATAGAAGCGCTGGTTTGAGGGGGAAATGTGGATATCAGGAAATTCAGTCAGCGCTATGGCATGCGCCATTTAGGGCAGCAAAAATCCCCTTCCGAACTTATTGCGGACATTGAAATCGCACAGATTATTCGCTATACTAAATGCAAAGGAGGTTTACCATGAAATCTTATCGCAAAGTCTTGACTTTCCACACCAAAACAAGGAGAGCATTCATCAACATCACCCGCATCCTGGAAGAATGCGTGCGGGAAAGCGATATCAAAGAAGGCCTGCTCCTATGCAATCCCATGCACATCACCGCGAGCGTCTTCATCAATGACGACGAGCCGGGCTTGCATAAGGATTTTGAGATTTTCCTGGAAAAGCTCGCGCCCGAGAAGCCCTATGACCAGTATTATCACAACGGCTATGAAGACAACGCGGACGCGCATCTGAAAAGAACGATCATGGGCAGGGAAGTCGTGGTCGCGGTGACCGACGGGAAATTGGACCTTGGAACCTGGGAGCGGATTTTTTACGGCGAGTTCGACGGCAAGAGAGACAAGAGGGTGCTTGTGAAAATAATCGGGGAATGAGCATTTTTCCCTATGATTTCCTTCTTTTCGAATGAAATAGTATGTGGGCAATCCATATACTATTTTTAAAAGAGGAAAATAGAATGCATAAATATCACAATAAAAACACAATCTTCGTGAAGAAAGCGAAAATCATCGTCTCCAATCTCAAGCGCACGCTTGCTTTCTATACAAACATCCTGGGACTAACTCTTGTAAAAGAAGAAGCGGGCGCAGCGCAGCTGGGAACGAACGGAAAAGATGTTTTGCTTGTTTTGGAAGAAATCAAAAGCGCCAAACCCGCGGTAAACATTCTCGGGCTCTACCATTTCGCCTTGCTTCTGAAAGAAAGGAGCAGTTTTGCGCAGTTCCTAAAGCACTTGGCGGACGCCGGTTACCCGATTACCGGGCTTTCCGACCACGGGATTAGCGAAGCAGTTTATCTGGAAGACCCGGACGGAAACGGAATCGAAGTCTCGGTCGACAGGCACGGCTAAGAGGGTAATGTATACAAATTGGATTCCATCGGACCGCGGAGGATTGACATCCGAGATTTTGTTTGAAGAATTGCCCGATGAAGAGTTCAGGAAACTGCCCGAGGATACGATTCTGGGACATGTTGCAGACATCGAAGAAGCCAAGAGGTTTTTTGTGCAAGGCTTGGGGTTTGAGGTCCGGTTTGACCACCGGGGACAGGCCGTCTTCGTTTCCACCGGGGGCTACCACCATCACCTTGCCTTCAACATCTGGAACGGTCACGGTGCGAAAAGAAGGGATGCGCGGCAAGCCGGCCTGGAAAGTTATTGGTTAAGTGTTCCCGAATCTGAACTCGGGAAGATCGAACAGCGGCTGAAGAGCCTGGGGTATGAATTTTCGGAAACCGAAAACGGGCTCAAACTTTTTGATCTCAATGAGGATCGGGTTATTTTGGAAGCAATAAAATGAAAAATGAGGAGTCTTGATTATTTAGGGATTTTCAAAAACCAATCAACGAAGTAGAAGTTATCGTATCTTTTATCGAGCGCAACATAATATCGGTGATTACACCAATGGAAGTGATGAGCGTTCTTTCTCTGAAGTCATGGTTCTTGTGAGTTAGTTTTCAGCTTTGATTTTTAAAGAAGACATAATCCAAATCTTCAAGAAAAGAGACAATAAATTCCCTGATTGCTTTGTTTCCTTTCTTTTTTGCGCTGGTAATAAGATCGGAGATTGAAATATTAAAATCCATATTCAAATCTGTGTTAGTTTGTGATATACTAAACATGGTGAGTCCTCCCTTTGAGACACACCCTTTAGTAAAGGGCGTATATCATTACTAACATAAATATGGTGGTTTCCACAATATTTTTCATTTATTGTTTTACCCACAAATTGACACTTTGCCATTTTTTGATTTTTGACAGCGCGGCTTCGCGGATGGTATAATTAAATTGTAGAAATGGTGAAAAAAATGTATGAATTCTTGGTTGAATTTTTTGCGACCCATGTCGATGAATACGCTGAGCTTGCAAGCGCCAAATTGATCCATTCGCCGGAAATGCTCAGAAATTGCGCCCTGAACCACTGCGGGAAATACAACAGAAATTGGATGTGCCCGCCCGCTTTGGAAAATTCGGAGGCTTTGCTGGAGTCTTTGAAGAACAGATTCGGAAAAGTCTTTCTCTTTTCGAAAATTCGGCTCCTCCGAGATCCCTTTGATATCGAAAACATGGAGGCGGGCAGGAAAACGGTCGAAAGGCTATTGGAGGATTTCCGGAAAAAAGCATATTTCCCCCATCAAATATTGGCGCCGGGAGCCTGCGGGCTCTGCGAGACCTGCGCATATCCGGATTCCTGCCGCTTTCCGGAACTCGCTTCCCCTTCCCTGGAAGCTTTGGGAATTAACGTTACTGAACTGGCAAAAGCCTGCGGTATCAGATATCATAACGGGCCCAACACCGTGACGTATTTCGCGGCGATACTATATGATTAGGAGAATTTATGGTTAAAATCACTGTCAGGAGCGAAAAAGGGAAAAAGGAGTTGTTCGCCCAACCGGGTGAGAGCGTCCTTGAGGCCTTGAGAAAGAGCGGCATTTACGTGCCGGCAAACTGCGGGGGTCTGGGAACCTGCAGGAAATGCAAGGTTAGGATTAATGGGAAAACAATCCTTGCCTGCGGGGAAAAGATCGCGGGCGATTTGGAAGTCGAGCTTCTCGCAAAGGATGCTGCTGGATTGGAAGCAAGTTTCGGAAGGATTTATGAGGTTTTGGAAAGCGAAGGGTTTGGGATTGCCCTTGACTTGGGAACGACCACGGTCGCGGCCTATTTGCTTGATTTGCGTAGCGGGAGAGAGATAGACAGGACCTCCGGCCAAAACCGGCAAATCTCCTTCGGCGCGGACGTCATCACCAGGATAAAAAAAGCCTCCGAAGGCGCTTTGACCAATCTCCAAAAAACTATTGTTCTCCAAATCAATGAAATGATTGCCGGGTTCCGGAAAAAAAACAACTTCCCCGGAATCAAAAGGATGGTCATCGCCGGGAACACGACCATGCTCCACATCCTGGCTAAGGCGGATCCCTCGCCCCTGGGAGTCGCCCCCTACCGGGCGCGTTTTCTGGATAGAAAAATTTTTAAAGGTGAGGTCTTGGGTCTTGACGCGGAAGAAGTTGTTTTGCTTCCCGCGGTTTCTGCCTTCATCGGCGGCGACATCGTGAGCGGGCTGCTTGCCTGCGATGTTTACCGCCGGGACGAAAACATTCTATTCTGCGATTTCGGAACCAACGGAGAAATCATCTTAAAAACAAAAGCAGGCATCTTCGGAACCTCGACGGCGGCTGGCCCCGCCTTCGAGGGAGCGCGGATTGATTGCGGGATGGCAGGAATCACCGGTGCCGCGGCCAAAATCGAAGCAGAAGCCGGTGAACTGAAAATCCACACCATCGGCGACGGGGAACTTAAGGGGATTTGCGGGAGCGGGCTCGTTGATCTCATTTACCTGCTTTTGAAAGAAGGCGTCATTGATGAAACCGGCGCCTTCGTTCCGGAGAGTTCTTCCCCGCTTGCGGGCCGTTTATGGGGCGATAAATTCCATCTTTCGGAAGATGTCTATCTGAGCCAAAGGGATATTCGTGAGTTCCAACTCGCGAAGAGCGCAATCGCTTCCGGAATCCGGATTCTGATCGATGAATCCGGGCTTGGCGCGGATGAGATCGACATTGCCTGTTTGGCCGGCGGCTTCGGTTTTTACATAAACAAAGAAAATGCGATCGGACTGGGGCTGCTCCCCGAAAGCTTGAAAGAAAAAACACTGTCGGTCGGCAATTCCAGCGGTCTGGGGGCAAAAATGGCGCTGACCAATCCTGCCCATCTTGAAGAATGCGATTTGCTGGCAAGGAGCGTGCAAGTGGTGGAACTTGCGAACAATCAGAAATTTTCTGAACATTTCATGGACAACATGCTATTGAAGGAGATGGGAGATGGAAGTTAAGGTTTCAAAAAAGCTTCTTTCCGAAGTGCTGGATTTGAAAAGCCTCGAGAAACTCTTCACGCATTTTTCCGTCCTGACCGGCATCGATGTTTCTCTGCACGATGTTGAGGGGGAAGAATTGATCGCCAACAGGCTGAACAGGAACGCGAGCATGTGCGAGATTGTAAAAAGGCAGAACGCCGCCATTTGTAAGAAAAACATGGCCTATTCGGGAATGAAAGCGGCCGAACTGGGCGAACCCTACATTTTCAAATGCGGATGCATGGTCAAGTGCTCGGCGGCGATCCTCTTCGAAGAGGAAATGCTCGGAAGCCTCTCCTGCGGTCCGGTCCTGCTCTGGGAAGTTGACGATCTCACGCAGATTGATCTCGCTGGTTTCATCGCGACCCATGAACTGAACGACGTTGACATCGATTATGTTTTGGAACATACAAAACAGCTTTCCCCGGAATCGATGACGAGCGCCGCGCAAATGCTGAGCGTGATTGTCGATTACATGTGCAAGGAGGAAAGCAAGTTTCTGGCGCAGCGCCTGAAAATCCAAAACCAGCAGAAGGAAATCTCCAACCTCCTGCAGGAAAAAAAGGAGAACGCGGTGAGCCTGCTCAAAATCGAAAAAAGAGCCGCTTTGAGAAAATACTCCCAGGATTTGGAGAGGGAATTGATCGCCTATGTGCAGACGGGGGATTATGCGAACGCCAGGAGGATCTTAAACAACATTTTAAGCGAGATCCTTTCCTTTTCCTCCGGGGATCTGGACATCGTGAAGGCGAAACTCTATGAGCTCACGGCGATTCTGATGAGAGCCGGAGTCGATGCGGGGGCTTCATTGATTGACCTTTCCGCAGTCATCACCCATTATTCAAAAATCCTCTTGGAGGATGTGAAGTTCGAGGAACTCTGCATCATGACGAGCGAGGTCATGGAAAAGATCATGCTCGTGATTTACAGCAAAAGCAAACCGAAGAAGAAAAACAAGCATCTGGTGAGGGCAATTAACTACATCAAAGAAAACTATGCCGATGATGTGAGCCTCAAGGCGGTGGCCCAGGCCGTCTACGTGAACGAATACTATCTGAGCCATCTTTTCCGTGAGGAAATGAACATCTCTTTTTCCGAATACGTCAATAAAATCAGGATGGAGGAAAGCCTGGCGCTGATGAAGACGACAAGGAAGACGATCGGCGCGATTGCGCAAAAAGTCGGTTTCACCGACCCGAATTATTTCTCGAAAGTCTTCAAAAAATACTACGGCGTCACCCCCAAGCAATACCGGAAAATCTATGAATGAACCGAGATTTGCAGGGAGCAGGTCTCGGTTTTTTTTGTTCAAGCATGGATGAATAAAAAAACAAAATTTTACTGATTTGTTCGGAGTGTGGAACGGTTTTTAAAAAAATGCCTAAAAAAAAAAGGCAATTTCTGCATATTTTTGCTTTTTCACGGTCAATTATACCCAAAAAACCGATAAATATGCCCGAATGTCGAAAATAGCAAGATTTTACTCAATTTGAGCAAGTTTCTATATTGTTTATGAAAGGGTTTTCTCCTATAATGGAGTTGACCGGCTAATTTTTTTGATGAGGTGAAAAGATGATCATAGAAGAAATTTCCTTGGCTTTGCAGAAGGGAAAAGCGAACGACGTTAAAGCCTTGGTTCAGCAAGCCTTGGCTGAAGGTTACACGCCGAAAGATATTCTTGAGAAAGGTTTGATTCAAGGGATGAATGTCATCGGCGGCAAGTTCAAACGCAATGAAGTGTTTGTTCCCGAAGTTTTGGTCGCGGCCAGAGCCATGAATGCCGGTCAGGAAATTCTGAGACCGGTATTGGTTAAGTCGGGAATCAAACCGATTGGAAAAGCTGTCATTTGCACGGTGCAGGGGGATCTTCACGACATCGGAAAGAATCTTGTAAAAATGATGCTCGAAGGGCAGGCCATCGCCTGCGTTGATTTGGGCGTCGACGTTCCCGCAGAAAAAGTGATCGCGGCAATCAAGGAACATGAGCCGGATCTGCTCTGCCTTTCCGCGCTTCTCACCACGACGATGATTATGCAGAAAGAAATCATCGAAGCCGTGAACAAAGCAGGTCTCAGGAACAGGGTGAAGATCATGGTCGGGGGCGCTCCGGTCACTGAGAAATTCGCCCTGGAAATCAAGGCAGACGGTTATGCGCCCGACGCTGCGAGCGCCGCGGAACTTGCCGTGCAACTGATAGGTGAGATGCATGTTTAAAAACATTGAGCATTACAAACCGGATCTGGAAAAGACCATGTGTATGCTCGGCAAGCTCTACGCGGACGCCGCCCGCCGCAGGGGCGGAAACGTCACCTTCCGCGCCCTTCCCCCCTCCGATGTCGAGTTCTATTCGACTTTTGATCTCACGAAATACAATTACGAAAGCGACATCAATGAATACGCGGAAGATTTGTCGAGATTGTTGGCGGAGTCCTTCGAGCTTAGGCGCGAGGTTGACGACAACATGGTGCCGACGATTTCGCCGGTTCTCGGCATCGGTGATTATTCCGCCTTCGTCGCGGGCGAGATTGATTTCCGGAAGGACACATCCTGGTCCAAACCGGTGTTCGAAAACATCGATGATTGGAAGAGGATTCCGCCGCTTGGGACCAGCAAATGGTATAGGTGGTTTTTGGAGATTTGCGAGGCAATGCTAGAAATATCGTCGGGAAGCGGCATTCCCTTCATGCGGGGGTTCTTTTCGCCCCTGGATCTTGCGGGCGCGCTCCGCGGAGACATGATCTACTATGATTTCTATGACGAGCCGGAAAAGCTCCATGATCTCCTGGCTTTCTGTGCGGACGCGACAATCATGTTCGCGGAGGACATTTATGCGCTTGCGAGAAAGTATTTGAAGGATACGAAATACGGAATGTATTATCTCGACGGGAAAATCAACATGTCCGAGGATATCGCCTGCATGATTTCCGGGAAAACCTATCGGGAATTTGCCCGTCCCCACACGCAGAGGGTAATCAATCATTTTGGGGAAGGGCACATGCACACGCATTCGCGCTCGCTGTACCTGGTCAAGGAAATCTGCAGCATGGACGGGGTCGTGAATTTATGGCTCCCGACTGATCCGAACGCACCCCGCCCCATCGATCATCTCGAAGAGCTGATCGAAGACGCGGATGGGGTATGCCTTGCGATTGACATCGATGATTTTTCTGAGATTGAAAACAATTTGGAAATATTGAAAAAAGGAAACTTCTCGCTCACCCTTCCGGTAAAGGACATCGAGGAAGCGAAGGCGCTCACCGAAAGGTTCAACCTCTTGGAAGGGATTTGAGTTTCCCAAGAAAGGAGTGGAGGATGAAGAGGCTTGCGATCTTAATCTTGTTTCTGTTGACATTCTTTGCGTCCGTTCCCGCCGTTTCCGGATCCGAAAAAACCGTCAGGGTATGGATCGGCGCGATTGCGGAAGAGAAGGAGGTCATGGACGAGCTCGCAATGGAATTCAAAGAAAAAACGGGGGTCAATGTCGAGGTCTACCAAAAACTCGAGATTTTTACCGTTCCCAATGCCCTGGTCAACAACGCCGAATTGGATGAGCGCCCGGACATTGTCTACATGCAGGCTCCCGACATCGGCGGGCTTGCGGAATCGGGGTACCTCCTCCCTTTGGAAATCGACGATGATCTGCGTTCGCGGTTCGTGGACGTCGCCTTTGAGGCGTTCACCTATAATAACCAAGTCTACGGCATCGGCTATTCCAATTCAACATACGGCCTCCTCTACAACAAAGACCTGATCAGGGAAGACGAGCTTCCGGAAACCTGGGATGAATTGTTTGAAAAAGCGGAAGCTTTGACTCTTCGGGATGAAACCGGAAACATCGTGCAAAGAGGGCTCTTCCTCAATGCCAACGACATGTGGTTCAACTATCCCCTGATCAAAAAATATGGCGGCTACTACTACGGCACCTACCCGAACGGGGAATACAATGCCTACGATGTCGGGCTGGACAATGAGGGCATGCTTGCCTATGTTGAAAAGATGAAGGAACTAAAAGCCCTGGGAATGGTTTTGAACAACCCCGAGAAAAAGGATTACTCGGACATCGTTGCCGAGTTTTCCAAGGGCAGTGTGGCGATGTTCTTTTACGGGCTCTGGCACGCCGAGTTCTTTAAGAATGCGAATGTGAATTATGGCATCGCCCCGCTTCCGGAAAACGCAAAACCGATTACGACCGTGGAAGGCTTCGTCGTCAATAAATTCACCAGAGAAGAAGCAGCGGCTCTGGATTTTTTGCGTTTCATTCTCGAAGACGACAACCAACAGCGCTTGATCGAAGCCGGCAATCGACATCAGCGGAAAACGGGGGAGCGGAACCCGACCAACATCAATGTCATCAATTCCCCCTACATCCAGGAAGATGAAGTGCTCGCAAGCATCGCTCAGGTCGGACGCAACGTCGAGCCCTTCCCGAACATTCCGGAAGGAACGCTTTGGTATAACCAGGACGTCACGTTCAACACTTTCAGGGCCATTTTCTTCGGGGACAGTTCCGGAAACGAAGTGGACGCACAGTACAAGCTCAACGAACTCGCCGACTACATCCGCAGAAACGTCGCCCTGATGAACGAAGAGGTGGAGTTTGTAAAAACGCCCTGGTATGTTTTTGCGATTCTTGGGGGCGCGATTTTGGCGCTTGCTGCTTATTTGTTCGTCAAAAAAATAAAGCAGAGAAGGGATCCGAATTATTTTCCGACCAAGCACAGCAGAACCCTGACGCTCCTTGCCTGGGGTTTGATGCTGCCCCTGCTTGCGCTCTTGCTCATGTTCTATGTCTATCCAATCATCCATAATTTCTACCTATCTTTCACCAATTACAGCGGCCTCAATCTCCGCAATTACGGAATTGTGGGGATCGCGAATTATAAAACGATCTTTTTGGCAGGATTGCAGGGCCTGGTTCAGCTCATTCTCTGGACCTTCGTTTTCGCTCTGTCTGTCGTCGCGATTTCCTTCGTCTTCGGCACCTTCCTGGCCACCATCCTCGACAAAACGAATGTGAGGGTCGCGAAAGTTTACCGCCTGATCTATATCCTGCCCTGGGTGATTCCCAGCATCATCACGCTTTTAATGTGGCAGGGATTGCTGGACACCGAAAGCGGCCTCGTCAACAAACTCCTGGGCCTCATCGGCATCGGGAAAATCCCCTGGCTTTCCAATGCCCACATGG
The DNA here is from genome assembly GCA_001512995.1 of Acholeplasmatales bacterium DTU067. Classification (GTDB taxonomy): domain Bacteria; phylum Bacillota_I; class Bacilli_A; order ML615J-28; family CAG-698; genus DTU067. Next base: position 3,920 of record LFRY01000001.1, on the reverse strand, counting down.
CCCGCCTTTCCACAATCCTGGTCATGGTCTGGTTTTCCTTCCCCTATTTCATGGTGATTGCCTACAGCTTTCTGAAATCTATCCCGAAGGATTATTATGAAGCGGCGAGAATAGACGGCGCGAGTTCCTTCGCCATATTCAGAAAAATCACCCTGCCCCTGATTTTCAGGGCACTGATACCGATCCTGATCATGAGTTTCATCATGCAGTTCAACCAATTCGGGGTCTACATCCTCACGGGCGGGGGCCCTGCTTCCCCGAGAATCGGGAATCCGGGAGCGACGGATCTGCTCATCACCTATGTTTTCAACACCGCCTTCAACACCAAGAGGTATTCGCTCGCGGCTGCCTATTCGGTAATCATCTTCATTTTCGTCGCCTGCTTCGCGCTCATCACCATGCGAGCAAATAAGAAGAAGATGGAGGTCTAGGATGAAAATTTTGAATAAAATTCTTTTACAGGTGCTTTTGTTTCTGCTTGCCCTGGTGACGCTCTTTTCCCTAATCTATGTGCTGATAATCGCTTTCGGAAAAAATGTCATTTCCGCTACCACCTTCATTCCGGAAGGATTCACTTTTGAGAATTTCGTCAAGCTCTTTAGAGAAACCAAGTTCGCCAATTGGTTGGCAAACTCCCTAATCATTTCCACAACCACCATGGTGATTTCCGTCATCCTGGTCTCCGTCGCCGCCTATGTATTCTCCAGGCTCCGTTTTTACGGAAAGGAGCGGCTTTTCAATCTGGTCCTTTTGGTGCAGATTTTTCCCCTGTCGCTGTCGATGGTCTCCATCTTCCAGATCTTCGTAAAAACCGGCCTCTTAAACAAACCCCTGGGTCTTATCATCATCGACTCCGCCCTTTCCGCAACCGGACTCATTTTGCTTGCGAAGGGGTATTTCGACACTATTCCTTACGAACTTGACGAAGCGGCGATGATGGACGGCGCCACGCGGCTGCAGATCCTGAGGAAAATCACTTTCCCGCTCGTGAAACCGATGCTTGCGGTCGTGGGCATCCAAAGTTTCATCATCGCTTACAACGAATACACAATCGCCAGCGCCGTGATGACGGTGAATGTTGAAAAAATGCCGCTGGCGGTCGGGCTTCAGAGCTTAATCGCTGGCCAATACGGCATCAATTGGAGCATGTATTGCGCGGGCGCGGTGATCGGCAGCATTCCGATGCTGATTCTCTTTTACTCGATGCAGAAATATTTCATCAGCGGACTGACGGAAGGGAGCGTCAAATCCTAATGATCCATCACATCAGCGAACATGTCTATGCCTATCCGGTGAGCCCGGATACGCTCAATGTCAGAATCAAAGTCAAGAAGGACCTTTATGAGAGAATCTCGGTCCATTACAAAAACCTCTACGACCACACGCCGCACATCAAAGAAAAAGAAATGTCCTTGATTTTGGAAGATGAAAAATACCGAATCTACGAAGCAAGCATATCCGTCAAAGAAAGGCATTTCAAATATTATTTTAAATTGGAAAAGGTGGGCGAAGCGATTCATTACACCGCCGACGGTTTAAAAAAGGAAATCGCGCCCGAAAATTTCTTTTATTATCCCGCGATCAACCTGGATGATGTGCCGGAGTTCCCCGGATGGGCGGAAGGGGAAATCATCTATCAGGTCCTGATCGACCGTTTCCATGACGGGAACCCCAGGAACAATCCCGAGAAATTGAAAGACATCCATGAGCTTCCGGACAGGAACACCTATTACGGGGGCGATTTTGCCGGCCTGATTCAGAAACTGGATTATGTCAAGAGCCTCGGGGTCAAACTCCTCTACCTCAGCCCCCTCTTCAGTTCCCCGACCTACCATAAATATGATGTGGACGATTATTATAAGATCGATTCCGTCTACGGGAGCGAAGAAGAATTGAAAGAGTTGGTGGGTTGCGCCCATGAGCGCGGAATCAAAGTCATCTTGGACGGGGTCTTCAATCACTGCAGCAGCGAAAACCCGCTGTTTCAGAACGTTCTGAAAAACGGCGAAAACTCCCCCTACAAGGACTGGTTCTACATCGAGAACTTTCCCGTGGATCCGGCCAAACTCAATTATGACAGTTTTGCCGGGCAGGTGCCTTCGATGCCCCGGTTCAACACCTCGAATCCAGAAGTAATCGATTATCTTTGCGAAGTCGCCTGCCACTGGACGGAAAAGCTGGGCATCGACGGCTGGCGTTTCGATGTCGCCGACGAGGTGGCTTCCGGCTTTTGGCGGGAAATGCGCAAGCGGCTCAGAAAGATAAAAAAAGACGTGATTCTCATCGGCGAGGTGTGGAACCAGGCCGGGAAATGGCTCCAGGGCGACCAATTGGACACGGTGACGAATTATAAATACAGGCAATACTTGCTTGAATTCATCGACGGAAAACTCACCTCCAAGGAATTTTTCAATCAACTGAACGCCCTCAAATCTTTATACAAAACCCCTTTCCATAATTATTTGGTCAATCTGCTCGGAAGTCACGATACGATCCGCCTTGCAACTTATTTGAAAAGGCGCCATCCCGATGCGCTCCGGCTCCATTATCTGAGCCTCGCTGTGACTCTTGCCATGGCTGGCATGCCCCTGATTTATTACGGGGACGAAATCGCCCTGGAAGGGGACGTCGACCCGGACAATCGGCGCGCGTTTTTATGGGAGCGGACCGAGGAAAAACCTGTGCAGGAACTGAAAAAACTAGCCCGCTTCCGGGCAGCCTCGGAAATCCTGAAAAAGGGCAGTCTCATCCCTTTGGATCTCGACGAGCGCGTCCTCGCTTTCAGAAGGGCATACGGGGGCGAAAGCCTGCTCGTGCTCGCCAATTTCGCCGACGCGCCGAAAGAGGTGGGAGTCAAGGCCAGAGAAATTGTTTATGGGAATGCGGAAATCGGAGATAATGTGCTTTTGGATAAATACGCTTTTACAATTCTAAAATAAGGAGGAAAAAATGAAAAGAATCATTTACGGTTTGCTTGTTGTTTTGTCATTCTGCTTCTTTGTCGGCTGCCAAGGAAAGACTTATGAAGTCAGTTTTGATTTGAATTATGAAACGACTCAACCTGCCCCCGCCACTCAGAAGATCAAGGAAGGCGAGAAGGCGACCGAACCCCTGCAACCCACGCGGGAAGGTTATGAATTCCTCGGTTGGTTCAAAGAGGATGCAGAAGAAAGATATGATTTTGGGACGCCGGTGACTTCGACTTTCACGCTCTATGCGCGCTGGCGGGAGTTGGAAGAAGATGAGAAAGTTGCCTATTATCTGGGCGGGAGCTTCAATAACTACGACGCCGCAGATCCGGATTATAAAATGACAAAGGATGAGGACGGAAAATACAGTTTCACCTTGGAACTGACGGACGAAAACCGCGACCATACCTATGACGGGCATTATTACAAGGTAACCGCGGGAAGCTGGGACGCGGACAAATGCTGGGGAATCGACATCTATTACATCCAACCCGCGCCGTTATCGCCCACGGGAGCAGGGCTGGGATCGATCTGGCATTGGGCCAACGGCACCCTGAAGGTCACTTTCGATCCGGAAGAAATGCTGATCATCGACGAGCTCGTGATTCCTGAGCCGATCATTGAGGAGATTGAACCCACGGTGTACGGCAAATTCAACGGCTGGGCCATCGAAGGCGAGAATGCTTTCGTCCTGACCGATCCCGACGGCGACGGGATTTACACCGGCATGATCGAATTCGAAGAAGCCGGAACATCCGACTTCAAGGTCGTGGTTTCCAGGAAATGGTACGACGACCAGTGGGGCCAGAGATGGGGAGCGGAAGAGCAGTACAAGCTTGACGGAAGCCCCGCGGGATTCGGCGATGCCATTGAGATCGATTACGAAGCGGGACTCTACCTCTTTGCGTTTGATTCAAAAACCAAGGAAACCACATGCTTAAAAGTCGAAGC
>LFRY01000016.1 GCA_001512995.1 Acholeplasmatales bacterium DTU067 | reverse complement strand
CGAAGAAATTCAAATCTCCGACCAAGACATTGTCTTCCGGAAGAATGGCGTTGATTTCCTTTTCAGCAATTTCTTCTAGGTCTTTATTGGTCAAAGTGACTTTCAGGTCGCCTTCTCTTCCGAGGAAGCCCAAGTTCCAAAGCCCCGTGTTGGGATAGCATTCATAAACGACCGCGATGAGCGTCACTTCTTTTCCGGCAAGCATCTTCAGGGCGTCGACTTCCATAGAACTATGGTAAATTCTTACCTTGTCTGCGCCTTCATCTAAAGATTCCGCAAGATAAAGATCAGTGAAGCTTCCGCTTGGAACAAGAACAAAGTAGCCGCTGATTTCGAAGACTTTTCCAAAGAGTTCTTCTTCTTGAACTTTTTCTACAAGGTTATCTACAGTAATTGTATGATCGAAATCAGAAATTTCGGCTTGAACTGCTTCAAGCGGAGATTCGTGTTTTTCATCATCTACTTTTTCAATTACTGCATTACCGTCACCGGCAAACTGTCTGTTATAACGAGTTGTTCCGTTATAAATACTTCCGTTTGCGATAACGCGGACCTTATCTCCGACTTCTACATTATGATCGCTTAATTTGACGCGAGTGTAAACTACAGCTGTTTCATCAGCAAGATAGAAATATCCCCCGCTGTCACGTCCGATGATTACACCTTCCACAAGCACCGCCTTAGCTTTTTCCTCGTCGATTGCTGCAAGGAGCTCTGCGACCGTCATTTGTTCCGGAGCAATGGCAGTGACTGTAAACTTGTATTCTTCGCTCACGCTTCCGAGTGTGATCGTAGCGGTAAGTTCAACCTCTGTCTCTGCTGTCGGATAAGTGAACTTGCCGTCGTCTGCGATGACATCTTTGTTGCTGGATTCCCAAGAAATCGAAACTCCCTCAAATATGGACAGACTTGTGGGAAGCGTCAAGTCGCTGACAACGGAAATGCCATCGAATTCACTCTTCAGTTTGATGGAAGTCAAATAAACTTTGTTCTCATCGGTATACTGAACAGCCTCTGCTTCCTCAACGGAGCCGGCATATCCGAATACGCGCCAAACTTTATCGGAAGAGTGGAAATTGTAAGTGATAACCGTCGCCTTCACGTAATTGTCCTTGTTGGCCGTAATCGCATCAATGAAGCCTTCTTCGGAATCATGATAAATCATGATTTTGGTGTTTGTAGTTTCGTCGGTGAGTTCTAAATTCTTGTAATCTCCGTATTGACCCTCGGTGACTTTTCCAGTGACGGTAAGAATCCTTCCGTAGGATTTCGGATCATTTACGCTGCTCCAAACGATTTCCGGAATGAAAGCATCCACCGCAGCTTCCGCATAATCAAACCCGTCTTCGGGAGCCTCTTCCAACACTGTCAGTTTGTAACCTCTGTCGATTTCAGGCTGTCCGTAGTAAATAGTGATGCTCCCTTCAACCTCGACCTTGGCTCCGGGAACCACTTTATCATTGGAAGGTTTGCCGTAAACATAAATGGCACCGGAGTCATCCTGCATGAAGAAGCCTGAGCCGTGGAGATAAGTGACCGTTCCGGTGATTCTGACGGGTGTTCCTTCAGGCTGCTTTGCTGCATCGCCGACAGAGAGAGTGAAGACTTTTTCTCCAGGTTTTACAAAAATATCCCAGTGCCGGCTTAAGGATTTTTTCCCGATTCTGACAGTTGCCGTCAGGCGCACTTCGCCCCATTCGCCCGGCCCTTCTTCAGTGTAGGGCGCGCGGGTGATTCTTACGATGGGGACTTCCCCCGTTAAATCCAATTCCGCGGTTTCCCCTTTGACGTTCTCAATTGACCATTCAATGGGCAATTTGTGCTTGCCCGTCACAGCAATGAGTTCAATATCCTGAGTGACGCTGCTTAAATCACCCA
>LFRY01000091.1 GCA_001512995.1 Acholeplasmatales bacterium DTU067 | reverse complement strand
GAAAACAATATTTGCTCACTTGGTGGGGATGCATGATGTAAACGAAGGCGGGAAGGGGGCGGTTATGTTCCGGGAGATAGAGGAAAAAATTCATCCTTGCATCCCGGTAACGCATCTCCACATGCCTTCTGGTGATGTTCTTTATCTTTTCTTCCTTAACTGTCCGATATTCGAACCTTGCTTTGGTTTCCGGTGGGCGAACTCCGTAAACATGGTTTGCAAACAATTCCAAGATCTTCTTTCTTTCGGAGCTCTCCCAACTGTCTTTGTCGTGATTGAAACAGAAAATGCTCATTAATCTCCTCGCAAGCCTTCTTTTTCAAGAAGCAGTATGAAAATTCCTCCTTGTACGGTTCTGTTTTGAAAATCGCGGTGCACGCCGCTATCCGCAAAGTACAGATCGCTGAAAGGGACCCTGCTCGGGCTTTCGCGCAAATACTTGGCAACTGCGGAATAAATCTTTTGCTTTTTTTTCGGATCTTTTGTCAGCGTGCAAACGAAGAGTTGCCAATCGCTTTTGGAAATTGACGAACGGCTGTCCAAAGGGACTCCGAATTCCTCCATCACTTCAATGTAATGGTCAACCTCTTTTTCCATCATCGTTTTATCAAAGAGATCGGTTCCGAACAGGATGTCGAAAGCAAAATTATATTTCAAACTGAAAGTGTCCGTAACCGAATCATATGTCAGCGGAATGTGATTAAGCTCAGATATAGATGCGAACGGCCAAAATGTGTTCTGGTGAATTGCGTGATGCTTGGAGAGAACAAAAACTCGATCTGCAAGCAGTAATTGTGCAAACGGAGACGGGATATGTCGTTGAGGCAAGACTCACCTCGAAGTCTTCCCAAAAAAACAAATAGCACAAGCATGCATATTTGTTTGAATTTTTTTAGATTAATCATCCAATTTCCTCCCAACTTTTTTGAAAAGTGCTTTAAATGTATTATATAAACACCTGTATGCAATGTAAACGTACACAATTATTAAAAAGGTGTAATATATTCCCATGCACTCTTTAAACAAAAAACAGGAAGGCTTTATTGCCTTCCTGTTTTAAAATCCCCAAACATGCGCAATGCTTTTAAGAGTTCATGCAGCTCATTTAAGTCTGAAATATCCTGTTTGAAACCATCCGCAAGACGTTCGTATTCAAAAATGCCTTCGGCGGCTTTTTTCCCCACGATGATGCGGTGGTTGATGCCGATCAAATCCGCATCGTTGAACTTGACGCCGGGACGCTCATTCCTGTCGTCAAAAAGGACTTCATAATCCTTGTTCAATTTTTCGTATAATTCCTGGGCGAGCTCAAAGGCGGGAGTCCCTTCCTTGTCGAGGGGAAGAATGTGGATCTGGAAGGGGGTGACTTCCTGCGGCCAGACAACTTTGTTTTCGTCGGCATGCTGTTCAAGGATTGCCATCAGCACCCGCGAGATGCCGATGCCGTAACAACCCATGATGATCGGCTTCTGCTTTTGTTCATAATCGACAAATATTGCTTTCATCGGCAATGAATACTTGGTGCCGAGTTTGAAAATGTGACCGACCTCGATGCCCCTGGCATGGAGGATTTTTCCCTTGCCGTCCGGCGAGGGGGCGCCTTCCGGAAGATCGCAGAGTTCCTTGTTGCAAGCGAAGTCGCTTTCGTCGCTGTAGACGATTGTGTCTTCCCCGATGTCGCAGAGACCCACGAATTCTTCACTGGATTTTCCGCCGATGTTGCCGCTGTCCGCGCTCACGATCCTGTAATTCAGACCGCAGCGATTAAAAATCCTTTGATAAGCTTTCCGCACCTCATTGTACCAATGATCCAAATCTCCATCTTCGGTATGGAAAGTGTAGAGATCTTTCATGATGAATTCCCTGCCCCGCATCAAGCCGTAACGGGGACGAAACTCATCCCTGAATTTTGTCTGAATCTGATAGAGCGCGAGCGGAAAACGCTTATAGGTTGTCAGGTAATCCCTGATGACCGTAGTGATGACTTCTTCGTGCGTCGGCCCAAGGCAGAAATCCCGATCGTGCCTATCTTTAAGCCGGACCAATTCTTTTCCGTAATCCTGCCAGCGGCCCGACTCCTCCCAGATGTCGCGGGGCTGCATTGCCGGCATCAACAATTCGCTGCAGCCGATTTTGTCCAATTCTTCGCGGATGATGTTCTCAATCTTTTTTATGATGCGGTAAGCGAGAGGCAAATAAGTATATATTCCTGCCGCAAGCTGCCTTACATAACCTCCGCGCAGCAGGATCCTATGGCTGTTTACCTCGGCTTCTTTAGGATTGTCTCTCAGTGTGGGAACAAATAACAATGTCTGTTTCATATCTCATTTTCCTCATCTAAACAATTTTAGAACATCATTGAAGGTTACTATGATCATCAAACCCAATAAAAGAATCATCGTTATGGAAATCAAAGCAGTTTCCACCTTGGGGCTCGGCTTCTTCTTGGTAATGGCTTCATATCCCAAGAACACCAACCTGCCTCCGTCTAGCGCAGGAATCGGGAACAAATTAAGCAATCCGACGTTCACGCTCAGCAACCCCAACAAATGGAGCAGATTGGTAAAACCGTAGGAAGCCGTCTCTTTGGTAATGCCGAAGATTCCGACCGGTCCGCTCATGGCTTCAAGTGTAACGGACTCTTCGGTGATGAGAAGCTTTATGCTATTGAATACAGACGTGAAAGAATGACCGGTGTTTTGAAAACTGTAAAGGATGCTTTTCCCAAAATGGAATTTATATTGGGGATTGATGCCGAGCATGACATCAACCGCGTCCCTCTGCGCCGTTTCCATCACCTTTTGGCTATAGGGTTGAACCTTGATTTCGGTTTCTACAGAATCGCGGAGGACGGTAATCGTCAGCATGTTCAAAGCATTCTCCTTATGGCTTCCGCGGTAATTTTTCAAAGCCGCATAAATGCCTGAAATTCCGGTGTAAGTCTTTCCTTCCGCATCGGTGACGGCAACAATGATGTCATTCTCTTCCAATCCGACATTCATTGCAATCCTTTCATTCAGCTCTTCTATTTTAATTATCTCAATCCCGTTTTCTACAAAAACCCCGACAAGCTCAATGCTGTTTAATATAACATATGGGCGGACGGTGATGGTTTCCGTTTCTCCGCCGCGCACATATGTGAGTTCAATCGGTGTTGTATAAGCGGAATTTGTATAAGAGCTCATAAATTCAGAAATGTCATCCCAACTTTCGACTTCCTTTTCCAAATCTCCGCTCTTAAGATAGGAAATCCGGTCCCCGTCCCTGAGACCAGCTTCATAGGCGGGAGGAAGGAGCTCATTGTCAGGGAATTTTTTGGGAAAATCAACGATGTTCGAACTGCTCGGAAAGCCCCTGATCAAACCGGCGATGAAGAAGACGAGCAAGGCCAAGAGAAAATTCATCAAAGGTCCGCCGAACATGACCATTGCCCGCGCCCTTTTGCTTTTCGAACCCAATGTCCGATTATAGGGAGCGATTTGATATTCGATTTTGGGTTCATAAATCATCGCCTGGGGATCAACAGGATAATAATGAAATTCTCCCCCTTCAGAACGAGTTTCGAGGAAGAGATTGCCTGTTTCATCCCTATCAAACAAATCATAATTTATGATGTCGTGCACCGGGTAATCGATTGCGGTGTCATTGGCGTTAAGATAGATTCCCTTAACGACCCCGTTTTCGATTTGCAGTTTCACGCGCCTGCTTTTTTTCAAGGGATCGCCTTCAAACTCCTCGCCTGCGATGGCGCAAAACCCACCGATCGGAAAGGCGCGCAACGAATAAAGGGTTTCGCCTTTCTTTTTCTTCCATAGAATCGGGCCCATTCCGAAAGCAAACTCTCGGCAGAGAATGCCGGCTCTCCGTGCAAAAAAGAAATGCCCGAATTCATGAACGGCTATTATCAAACCCAGCACAAAAATAAATGCCAACAAACCAATTAAGAAATCCATTATTTCACCTCGTATCTTTCAAGAATCCGATTCCTAATCTCTCTGTCACAAACAATTATCTCAGCAAGCGAAGGCTTTTCTTTGTTTTTGAAATGTGCCAACGCTTCCGAAACAATCTCCTCAATTTCCAAAAACTTAATCCTTCGTTTCAAAAACAAACTCACAGCTACCTCATTGGCCGCATTGAAGACGGCGGGCATCAGCCCTCCGGCTTTTCCTGCCCGGTAAGCCATTTCCAAAAGCGGATAACGCTCAAAATCCATTTTCTTAAAAGTCAGCGCTCCGATTTCTGCCAAATCTAGTGCCTGAAACCCCGGGTTTTTCTTTTTATGGGGATGCAGCAAAGCATATTGGATCGGCAGCCTCATGTCGGGCACGGAAAGCTGCGCGATGACGCTTTTATCCTTGAACTCGACCATTCCGTGCACGATGCTTTCGGGATGGATTATGGTTTCGATTCTGTCATAATCAATTCCAAAAAGGTGGTGCGCTTCAATCACTTCCAGACCCTTGTTCGCCATCGTCGCCGTGTCGATCGTAATTTTCGGGCCCATCTTCCAATTCGGATGCCGCAAAGCATCCTCGACGCTGACGTTTTCCAGTTCATCCCGGGTCAGGTTCCGGAAAGGTCCTCCGGATGCGGTGATGATCAAACGTTCCACGTCCCCGCTTCCCGCATGCAAGCATTGATGCAAGGCGCTGAGTTCGCTGTCGATTGGGATTAATTCCGTATGATATTCTTTTAAAAGTTGATTGATGATCTCGCCCGCGACGACCAATGTTTCCTTGTTCGCAAGCAAAATCCTCATTCCGTTTTTAATTGCCGCGACCGTCGGCAACACTCCGACCATCCCGACAAGGGCATTTATCAAAGTGCCTTGCGCATAAGTCGCCGCCTGAAGCAATCCTTCCTCTCCGAAACCAAACTTCACCCCAGGATGTTTCCTCTGTAAAACGGCCATGTCTGATTCGGAAAGTACGGATACATATTCGGGTCGGAATTCTTCGATTATTTTCGAACCCAATTCCGTATTTTTTCCGAAAGCAATGTTCCTTAATCTATATTCCTTATTTCCTTTGATTATTTCCAAAACTTGAGTGCCGATTGAGCCCGTGGCCCCCAGCAAACAAATGTCCCTCATCATGCGCTCCAAATATATATCACTTTTACAAACAACACGATTATGTAATAAACCGCCCCTGAGAAGATTAGGCTGTCAAAACGGTCCAAAACACCTCCGTGCCCAGGAAAAATTTTCCCGAAATCCTTCACGTCATAGGTTCGTTTGATTTTCGATGCAACCAGGTCCCCGACCTGCACGGCGAAAGACAAAAGCATTGAAACAAAGAAGGAAACCAATATGGTGAACAAAACTTCCTTCGTCCCCACGGGTCTTGCGATTTTAAAGAGAAAGACGGCTGCGACTCCGAAAATGCTTCCGGCGATGAGACCCGCAATCGCGCCTTCAACGGATTTCTTGAGGCTGATTTCCGGGCATAATTTCCGGCGGCCAAATTTTGAACCGATGAAGTAGGCGAAGGTGTCGGTCGCAAAAACGATCGCGTATAAATACCCAAAGCTTCTTCCGCCCCTAAAATAAACAAAATCCTGATCGGAAAATGGTTCAAGAAATCTGATGTTAATGACGAAACCCAACAGGAGACCGCAATAGGTTAGCGTCAGAATTGAAGCCATCATGTCGTTTCCGGAAGAGTTGCGCGCAAACACGGCATGTCCCAAAGCAATGACTACATAGAGAATGAAGAGCCCCATCGTGAGCAGATGATAAACGATGCTCGCCTCGGCGGGATCGCTGATGCTGAGTCCCTGAGTCGTTGCGAGGTAGATTGTGTAGACAAGGGTTCCGCTCATGAAAGGAACAAGCAGGCGCAAAATACCGAGCGAAGGGTGTTGCTTGGAAAAGAGGCTCATTATTTCAAAGGAGGCGATGATGCTAAAGATGATGCCGACCGCAAGAAAGAGATGCCCGACCAACGGGTATTTATGATGGTCGAGGATGACCAAAGGCAAGAGCACCGCCGCAAGCACGACGGCAGTAATGATTCTTTTCTTCATTTGATTCCTCCGAAACGCCTTTCTCTTCTCTGATATTCTCTGATGGCCTTTCCCAAATCCTTGGGCTTGAAGTCCGGCCAAAGTGTTTTTGTAAAGTAGAGTTCGCTGTAAGCGAGTTTCCACAGCAGGAAATTGCTGATGCGTTGCTGATTGCTGGTTCTGATCAATAAATCAACGTCGGGCAAGAAATTGGAATATAGGAAATTATTGAATTCTTGCTCATTGATTTCTTTGCCTGTTTTTAGGAGTTCATTTGCGGCATGGACAATTTCATCGCGCCCGCCGTAATTAAAGGCAAGCGTGAACACCAAGCCCTGATTGTCTTTGGTCTTTTCTTCCAATCTCGCAATTTCCTGAATTACTTCCTCAGACAATCTTTCCCTGGAGCCAATCCAACGCAGGCGGATGTTTTCCAAGACGATGTCTTCCTCATGTTCAGAAAAAAATTCCTTCGGCAGATTCATGAGGTACTCGACTTCCTCGCGCGGGCGCTTCCAATTCTCGGTGCTGAAAGCAAACACGGTCAGATATTCCAATCCGAGTTTGGCGGCATGGAGCATGATGTCTTTTAAAGCAAGCGCCCCCTGCCTGTGCCCCCGGTTTCTGGGAAGTCCCCGCCTCTTTGCCCAGGTACCGTTCCCGTCCATGATGATGGCAACATGGCGGGGCAGTTTCTGCTGATTTATTTTCATTTTATTCACCATCTTATATATTATACAACAGAAGCATTATTTTTTCTAGGAAAACTTCTAAAGGAAAATTAAAAAGGGTTCAGGGAACCGCTTTTTAAAAAATCAATGACCCGCAGTTGGAAAAAATCCTGTGGGTATTCGCAAATGGGACAAACCTTCGGAGCTTTTTTCCCGTAATGAATGTGACCGCAGTTCAGACAAATCCAAACCTCTTCTTGCTCGCGTTCGAATACGCGGCCTTTCTCAACATTTTCCAAAAGAGCGCGGTATCTCAGCTCATGCTCTTTTTCGATTTTGGCTACGCCTTCGAAAAGATGAGCGATTCTTTTGAAACCTTCTTGCTTGGCCACTTCCGCAAACTCCGCATATATTTCCGACCATTCATAGTGTTCGCCAGCCGTGGCATCCAATAGATTCGCCGCCGTGGTCGGAGTGCCTCCGTGCAGTAATTTAAACCAAAGTTTGGCATGTTCTTTCTCGTTATTCGCGGTTTCTTCGAAGATATTGGCTATTTATTCAAAACTTTCTTCCCTGGCCTTTTCGGCATAGAAAGTGTATATGGTTCTGGCCTGAGCTTCGCCCGAGAAAGCGGTCATGAGATTCTTTTCAGTTCTTGAACCTTTCAAATTCATTATTTCCTCCTAAAGATAGCAATTGGGGGCTTCCGCCCTTTTTGCAAACCCTTTTTTCTGTTTTCGTTCAAAAAAAGCATTCCAAATGAATGCGGGTTTGGAATGCTTTTGCCAAGCTTAAATTTCCATAATCAATGCTTCTTTTTCTTTCGCAACCTGGTCGACATTTTCGATGAATTTGTCAGTCAGTTTTTGGATTTTGTCGCACTCACGCTTGAGTTGGTCTTCGGAAATTTCGCCGTTTTTCTCCATTTTCTTCACTTGGTCAATCATGTCGCGGCGGATGTTGCGGATCGCCACTTTCGAGTTTTCCGCAATCCCCTTCACTTCTTTTACAAGCTCCCTTCTTCTTTCCTCCGTCAAAGGCGGAAAATTAATCCTGATGACATTGCCGTCATTGATCGGCACGAGATTCAAATCTGCCAAATGAATGGCTTTTTCAACATCTTTCAAGATTGTTTTGTCATAGGGTTTGATCATGATGGTCTGAGCTTCCGGAACTGTTACCGAAGCGATTTGATTCAGAGGAGTCAAAACTCCGTAATAAGTCACCTGAACGCCGTTCAGAATCGCAGGATTGGCTCTTCCCGTTCTGATCAAACTGAGTTCATTTTTAAGAGCCTGGATGGCTTTCCCCATTCTCTCTTCGCCGAGATCGTAAATGTTTTGAAGCATCTCTCCCATATCCTTTCTTTAAATTTTGTTTGATATCAAAGTGCCGATTGAAAAGTCATTAACCGCTCTCGCAATGTTCCCTTTCACATTCATGTCGAAAACGAAAATGTCAATGTCGTTTTCTTTGCATAGGGTTGCGGCGGTGAGATCCATCACGTTGAGACGTTTATCCAAGACTTCCTGATGAGTCAATTTGGAATATTTTTTTGCGTTGCTGTTCATCCGCGGATCGGAATCATAAACTCCGTCAACGCCATTTTTGGCCATGAGAATTAATTTCGCGCCGAGTTCCGCGCTTCGCAAAGCTGCGGTCGTGTCAGTCGTAAAGAAAGGAATGCCGTTGCCGCCACCGAATATCAGAATCCTACCCTTATCGAGGTGGGACAAAGCTTTTCTGCGGATATAGGGTTCAGCAACTTCCGGAATCGACAAGGAGGTCATGCACCTGGTTTCAAGATTCAGTCTTTCCAGGGAGTTTTGGATCGCAAGCGCGTTCAAAATCGTGGCAAGCATGCCCATGTAATCCGCGCTCGCCTTTTCCATGCCGCTTTCGACGGCATCGCGGCCGCGCCAGATGTTTCCGGCACCAACAACAATCGATATTTCTACATTACCGAGATCATGCAAAGCTTTTATCTCGTCCGCAATGTCATTAACTTTAAAATGGTTAATTCCAATCTTCTCATCCCCGGCCAGAGCCTCCCCGCTCAACTTCAAAACCACTCTTTTTTTCATTCAGACCTCCTGCTTTTTAAAATAAAAGGGCATAATTAGCCCTTGTGTTTTTATTTTCCAGCCGCCGCCATGACTTCAGCAGCAAAATTATCGACCCTTTTTTCGATTCCTTCTCCTACTTCAAGGCGAACAAAGTTAACAATTTTTGAATTGTTGGATTTTACATACTGGCCAATGGTCTGATCGGGATTCTTAACGAATTCCTGATCAACCAGGCAAATGTTCTTTAAAGTTTTATTGAGTTTTCCTTCAACTATCCTATCTACAATTTGGGCAGGCTTGCCTTCATTCAATGTTTCCTGTTTCAATATTTCTCTTTCTTTTTCCAGAAAATCCTTGTCCACGGAATCCCTGTCCAAATATTTGGGATTCATGGCAGCAACATGCATGCAGACATCCTTCGCCACTTCTTCGTTCCCGCCTTCAAGAATCGAAACAACGACAATTCTGCCACCGCCATGGCTGTAGTGGCCGAATACCTGAGAATCGGTTTTTTCGAGAAGAGTGACGCGTCTGAGTGTTATTTTTTCGCCCATCGTGGCAGTAGCGTTAATGATAAGGTCATTCACTGTTCCGAGTTCGGACTGGGCCTGCAGAGCTTCGTCCGTGTTATTTGCGCCGCTGGCGAGGATGGCTTCGCCGATTTTTTGGACGAGCTCTTGGAAATATTCATTCCTCGCAACAAAATCAGTTTCGCTATTGACTTCATAAACAACGGCTTTGTTTCCGGAAATGACGGCGGCGACCAAGCCCTCGGCCGCGATGCGGTCCGTTTTCTTTTGGGCTTTCATGATTCCTTTTTCACGCAGCCAGACGATTGCTTCTTCAATGTTTCCGTTAGTTTCGGTCAAAGCTTTCTTGCAATCCATCATTCCGGCGCCGGTTTTGTCACGCAATTCTTTAACTAATGCAGCTGTAATCATTCTTGCACCTCCGGAGCTTCCTCTTCTTTGAAAGCTTCTTCTTTTATTTCTTCCGCAAGCTTTTCGCCTTCGGTTGCTTCGCTTTCCTGAACTGTCTCAGCACTTTCTTCGGCTTCTGCTTCTACATTCTCAACCTCGGTTTTTTCTTCCTCTTCGGCTTCTTCAGGTTTCTCAGCTTTCACCCGGGGTTTGGCCACTTCCTTTTCAGGCTTTTCTTCATACCTGCTTGTCCTGCGTCCGCGGCCGCGGCGATGGCTTCCGCGGTCATCTTGGTTGTCGTCAATGCTTAAGTCGATCTGAATCGGAGTTCCGCCCTGCGCTTCCACAACCGCGTTCGCCAAAGTTCCGACAATGAGTTTTACGGAACGGATGGCGTCGTCATTGCCCGGAATGATGTAATCGACATCGTCCGGATCGCAGTTTGTATCGACAAGACCGAAAATGGGAATGTTGAGTTTCCTGGCTTCCCGGACGGCAATCTGCTCGCTCTTGGGGTCGACGATGACCACTGCATCGGGAAGTTTGCGCATTTCCCTGATTCCGTTGAAATATTTTTCCAATCTTGCTTTTTCCTTCCTCAGGCTAATGACTTCCTTTTTCGGAAGGACATCGAAAACTCCTTCTTCTTCCATGCGCTCGATTTCATCCAGGCGGGCAATGCTCTTCCTGATGGTTTTGTGATTTGTGAGAGTTCCACCCAGCCAGCGCTGGTCGACATAGAATTGGCCGCAGCGGACGGCTTCGTCCCTGACCACATCCTGGGTCTGTCTTCTCGTGCCGACAAAGAGAACCCTGCCGCCGTTTTGGACGATGTTGAAGAGGGCGGTGTATGCCTCTTCAAGCATTTTCATGGTTTTGTCTAAGTCGATGATGTAAATGCCGTTTCTTTCTCCAAAAATGTACTCCTTCATTTTCGGATTCCAACGGCGGGTGTTGTGACCGAAGTGAACGCCTGCTTCTAGCAATTGGTTTTTTGTGATGATTGACATAAATTTACTCCTTCTTTTTATTTTGTTTGGCCTCCATAAGTCTCAGCAATGGCCGCCCCGAAGAACTTCGGACGCGACGACCATCTCAACTTATGTGTGTATTCTTTTTGCCGGACCTATTATAGCATAAATCCCTGACTAATGCAAACATTAAATACAGTTAATTTTCAGTGCTGCCGATGCCGCCACTCCTTTCCCACGGCGGTTCTTCTTCTTTTTCCGAAATTCCGAATTTCAAAAAAATCCCCTGCACGATTCTTTCCCCAGCTTTTAGTTCGATTGTCTCTTTACTATTGTTTTCGATTGCAACGAGAATATGCCCTTCATTTTTAGGATTATCATAATAATCCGCATCAATGATTCCGACTTGATTCTTCAATCTGAGTCCCCGAAAACCGAGCGAACTGCGGATGATCAAAAACAGAACTTCGTCCTCTTTCATGTAGGCTTTAATTCCCATCGCGATCACCGTCCCTTCCCCCGGAGCGAGACGGACGTCATGGGGAAGGTAGAAATCATAACCCGCCGAGCTCCGCGTCGCCCTTTTCGGAAGCATTATCCTCTCATGTTCTTCCCGTGGCCGGTGACGACCATATTCCTGGATGCTAACTTTTTCAAATCCGCGCATGGCTTACTCCTTTTTTGCCCGCGGGTGGAATTTCATGTATTCTTCCCGCAATTGTTCTTTGGAAACATGGGTATAGATTTGGGTTGTGGAAAGGTTCTCGTGCCCCAGCAGCGCCTGCACGCTCCTCAAATCCGCGCCTCCGTCTAAAAGGTGGGTAGCGAAGGAATGGCGGAGCATATGCGGAGAGATCTTCAAGTCATTCGCTGCCCGGCTGTTTATCGAATTCAAAATGACGCGGACTCCTCTATCCGTGAGCGCACCGCCCCGGTAGTTCAAAAAGAGAATGTCCGTATGCCCTTTTTTGTTCTTTTTTAAGAGTTCGTTTCTGGAAAATTCGATGTAATCCAAAAGCGCGCTCCTCACATGTTCATGGATTGGAAGGTACCTCTCCTTCCCACCCTTGCCTCTGACAAGAATCGAAGAATTATAAAAATCGACGTCCTGGAGCCTGAGCGAACAAAGCTCGCCGACGCGCATGCCCGTACCGTACAGGGTTTCAACAATCGCATGGTCGCGCTTCCCGATCACGGTTCCGACATCAATCGCCTCAAAGAGATTATCCAGTTCCTGGTAATAGACAAATTTGGGAAGCTGTTTGCGGATTTTTGGGGAAGCAATGTCCCCAAAGACATTCGAATCCAGGATTCCTTCCCTCAGCATGAATCTTCCGAGGCTGCGCAAGCTCGACATTTTCCTGGCAATCGTCCGCTCATTGTAACCCTTTCCGTGGAGATGGGAAATGAAATAGCGGACATAATTGGGTTTGGCGTCAAGGATGTCGCCTAACTCATTGGTTTTAAGAAAATTCCGGAAATCATTGATGTCTTTCAGATAATTCAAAACTGTGTGTTTTGAATAAGCCCTCTCCGTTTCCAAATATTCTTTGAATGCAAGAATTATTTCAAGCACTTTCATTTTTCTCTCCTATAAGCGCGATTGTATTCAGGCTTCTTTCCGCATAGGCCTGTTTCCGCTTCGCTTTGCTCATTTTCCCTTCCAGGCTTTCGAAAATTCCGAAATTGACATTCATGGGTTGAAAATTTTTATTGGGAGAGCTGATATAGTTGGCGAGGGCGCCGATGCCCGTTTTTCTTGTAAAATCGAGGAGGGGTCGGCCTTGCATGAGTCTGGCCATGTTCAGTCCCGCAAGCAACCCGCTCGCCGCGCTTTCCAAATACCCCTCTACGCCGGTGATCTGTCCCGCGAAAAAGAGTTCTTTCCTCTTTTTGGTTTGGTAATACTTGTTTAGGATTTTGGGAGAATTTATGTATGTGTTCCTGTGCATGACGCCGTAACGGACGATCTCGCAATTTTCCAGTCCCGGAATCATGCGCAGGATTCTTTTTTGTTCTGGAAATTTCAAGCTTGTCTGAAAACCGACGATGTTGTACATCGTTTTCGCGGCATCGTCCTGGCGCAGCTGCACGACCGCATAGGGCTCCTTCCCCGTCCGCGGATCCGCAAGACCGACGGGTTTCATCGGTCCGAAAAGGAGGGTTTCCTTGCCCCGCACCGCGATGTCTTCAATCGCCATGCAGCCTTCAAATACTTTCAATTCAAAGTCGCGGGGCTGCACGCGCTCGGCTTTGATCAGATTTTCGTAAAAAACATCGAACTCTTCTTTGGTGAGCGGGCAATTATAATAAGCCGCCTCACCTTTGTCATAACGGGATTTGAGATAAGCGATTTCTTTATTGATCGACTCTTCCGTGACGATCGGCGCGACTGCGTCAAAGAAATAGAGGTATTCCTCCCCGCAAAACTCTTTAATCGCTTCCGCAAACTCCCGACTCGTCAAGGGGCCAGTCGCCACGATGGTCGGCCCTTCGGGGATGCTCGTCGCTTCTTCGCGGATAATCTCAATTCCTTCCATGTTGGACAAACATGAGGTCACATAATCGGAAAAATGCTTCCTATCGACCGCCAAAGCGCTCCCCGCTTCGATTCTGGTTGCGTCCGCTGCTTTCATAATCAGGGAATCAAGCATCCTCATTTCTTCTTTGAGCAACCCCACCGCATTTTCAATCGCCGCCGAACGAAAAGAATTCGAGCACACCAGTTCCGCAAACCCCTCCGTCCGATGGGCTTCTGTAAATTTATTGGGTCGCATCTCATAGAGCCGCACCCGGATGCCCCGTTTTGCCAGTTGATAAGCCGCTTCGCTTCCTGCGAGGCCCGCTCCGATGACATTAACTTTCATTTTTTTCACCATTATTATTATATCACAAAGCCCGTCCGATTAAAGCCAATAAAAAAATCTTCGCAGGAAGATTTTCATTCAATGATGACTTTGTTTCCGGGCCGAATCCAATTTTTTATGTTGGTTTCGATGAACCTTTCATAACTTATGTTGTTGTCCCGCAGTATGCTTTCCAAAGTGTCCCCTTCTTTAATCTCGTAAAGCCTTCTTCCCGGGATTCTCAGGACCTGGTTCCCCAGAAGCTTGAGTTTTCTGCAATCATTGCATTTTAAGAGCAGCGCGGGTTCGACATTGGATCTTCGGGCAATCGAACTAAGTTTTTCCCCGATCTCAATTTCATATTCCTCAAAATAATGGTTTTCGCCCGCGCCCCGTTGCGGGACGACGATTTTTTGTCCGGGAAGAAGCAGAAATTCTTCAAATTTGTTGGTCGCTTCCAAATCCCTGATGTCGACCCGAAAGGAAGAGGCGATTCCCCAGAACGTGTCCCCGTCCTTTAAAACATAATCAAAGCTTTCCACCTTCCGAAAGCGCAAATGAAAAACACTCTGCAAATCTCTCACCTCGTTTTATTATATTGCAAGACGGGAAAAAATTGTAGGCAAAGACACAAAAAAAGGCCGGACCGAATCCTAGCCTAATTCTTTCGATAATTTCTCATAATGGTGGCTTTCGATGAAATCAGCGAGTTCCGCATCCTTCAGCATGAATTCCTTCAGCTTCGGATCGCGAATGCAGGCATAGAGCAGGCAGGAATACGTGTTTTCGTAATCCTCCGTCAAAGCATATACGCAGGCAAGATTGTACCATAAAGTTGGGTTGTCCTTATCTTTTGAGATGCCTTCAAGATAATAATATCTTGCCCTGTCATAATCGCGATGAACGTCTTTACAGATCAAAGCCAGATTCAGGTAAGCAAGGATGTAGCCACCCTTGTTGATTTCCTCCAGGTAATATTTCTCCGCTTCCTCATATTGCTTCATTTTTCCGTAAATCACGCCCAAGTTATAAGCGGCCATTTTTTCTCTGGGATCGATTATGTGGGCTTTCCGGGTGTGAGCCAAAGCCAGCTCAAGCCTGTTGTTTTTTTCATAGAAAGAACCGAGATTGAGATTTGCCCAATAGTGATTCGGATTGTAAAGCAGGGTCTTCTTGTAATATTCAACTGCCAAGCTTTCGTCCCCGCTCTCATCGGCAAGCAAAGCCAAACTGAAATAGGCATCGGAAAAATAGGGATCGTGTTTCACGGCGTCCAAATAGTTCTTGATTGCTTCATCTTTCTTTCCGATCATCTCATGCGCCAACCCCAGATAATAATGAATCTCAGGAATTTCGGGATAGGCTTCGGTTATTTTGCTGAAGATTTCGATGGCCTGCATGGGCTGATTATTGTCAAGATGGACAAGTCCGAAATCGACCAAATCCTTGACAATGATTTTTTTGGAGAAAGCTTCCCGATAATATTGGATCGCTCCCCGGAAATCTCCCCTTCTTCTGGCTTCTTTCGCATTTTCAATCAATTCACTATATCTCATTTCAATACCGTTTTTATAAAGAAGATTATGATTGTAGAATTGTTTAGGAAATGGATTCCCATCGGCACAAAGATATTATTCTTCGAGAGGGAATATGCTATGCACAGAACCAAGGCCAGTGGCAGATATCGGAAGAAAAAGATGTC
>LFRY01000085.1 GCA_001512995.1 Acholeplasmatales bacterium DTU067 | reverse complement strand
GGATTTATATAAAGCCTTAAACCCGATAAAAAAAGGAGACGGCGTCTCCTAGTTTCTTTTCTCCAGTCGGTTTTCATAGATTTCGATGATTGCCGGGACGATTAAGATCTGCAGAATGATGGCCGGGAATGTGCCCACGAAATATGCGCCGAGGAAGGCCTGAAAACCGTAGGTGCTGCCTTGAAGGCCGAAGATGAGTGCGGTCACGGCGCCGCCGACGATTCTTCCGGCAAGCATTGCGATTATCAAAGAGAGATAGATGTTAAAGAGTCGGGTTTTGAAGGGTTTGAGGAACTTGTAAATCAAACCGATTACCAATCCGTAGACAGCAAGCTCCGCCGAAATCTGCGCCGCGGTGATGATGTCGGGGATCCCGAAGGGCATCAGAAAAGAAAGCAGGGGCGTGATGATGCCGATGGCGAGCGCGTATTTCCAGCCGACGATGAAACCTGCGATTAACACCGGGAAATGGAGCGGGGAGATAGCTTGGCCGAGGCCTGCCGAGTGGAAAACGGGCGCGAGCACGATGCCCATGGCGATGAAGAGTCCCGAAAGGACGATTTTTTCCGTCTGTTTATGCATGAACATACCTCTTTTCTTGTGAAT
>LFRY01000078.1:69429-75857 GCA_001512995.1 Acholeplasmatales bacterium DTU067 | reverse complement strand
TTATACCACAAAGTTATATTAATGTCAACGCGGAATAACATTTGTTTTTTAAGCTTTTCGTTCTTCCGGCTTGATCAAACTCAAATCAACATGGCAATAGCCGCCGGGGTTCTTATCCAGATAATCCTGATGATATGCTTCCGCAGGATAGAAACCTGCTTCCTGCGCCACTTCCACGGCAATCTTTTCGTGGTAATCTTTTTGCTTCTCCGAAATGAATTTTTCAATTATTGCTTTGTCTTCCGGAAGTCGGTAATAAACTCCCGTGCGGTATTGGATGCCTATGTCCGGACCCTGGCGGTTGATGCTGGTGGGGTCGATGATTCGGAACAAATGTTCCAAAAGCTTTTCCAAGGAAATGATGTTATCGTCGTAATGAATTTCCACCGCTTCCGCATGCGTTGCCTTTCCCGCCTTCAGATCTTCATAGCAAGGGTTGGGGATATTGCCGTTGACATAACCGGCGGCCGTCGCCTGAACGCCTTTCAATTGTTTGAAATAAGCCTGGACGCCCCAAAAACAGCCACCCGCAAAAACTATTCTTTTCATTTTTTTCTCCTTTTATTCTTCGATGTCGATGATGTCCCGCAGTTTGATGCCGACGCCGCGAATTTTGATTTTATTGACAGCGGGATCAAATTTCTCGATTTTTCCTTCGGCTTTGTTTAAGTAGCCGTCCCGATAGTAAGTGATTTTCAGGGTCTTTTCTTCCGCCAAAGCGTTTTGCATGATCCTGTTCATTTCTTCAATTTTGTCGGGCAGTAAAGTCGGCCGCGGAATCCTTTCCCTTTCGGATTCCGCTTCCTTCAGGGAATGTTTAAAACCCTCCAAAGCATCGAAAGCCTGCCATTTGCCGCGTCTTTCCTTACTCGGCATTGTGCCCTCCTATCAATTTGTTTCTTTCCAGAAGATTTGCTTTATCGGTGTGCGACACGGCCAAGTGCACCGCGTTTTTCCCGTATTTAGCTTTGATTTTCCCCAAAGCTTCATAAAGATTGCGTTCCTTCATTTCCCGCTTAGGATCGACAAAAAGATTCGTCTGCACGAAATCCTCATGGGCAAGCCTCCCGACCCGGACCCTAAGTTGTCTGATTGGCCTGTCTTCCACAAAATCATAATACAACTTCAAAAAGTTTTCCACAAGCACTTTCCTGCTGTTCGTCCTGCAGGGAAGCTTTCTTTGCCGGGAAAAACCTCCGCCGCCCGCGTTGGCGGAATACCCGACCGCTAGCGCGATCAGGCCGCAGGTGAGTTTTCTTGCCACGAGTTCGGTGGTGATGGCATCGACCGTCTCGATTAAAATGACTTCAAGATCGCGGTAATGATAATCCTCATACAAGATCTGGCCCCGGCCGAAAGATTTGCTTTCGGGAATGTAATTCCGCGCTTCCTGCACCGTTGTCCTCTCAATTCCGAAGGCATGTTCCAAAAGTTCCCGGCCGACAATCCCGAATTCTTTATCCAGTCTTTCCAAAGGCGTCCGCGCCAGATCCCCAAGATTTTTTATCCCCATCTTTTTAAGCCTTTTTTCAATTCTGCCGCCGATTCCCCAGATTTTTGTCAGCGGCTCGATTTTCCAAATCTTTTCTTTGAAAAGCTCCTGATCGAGATAGGCAATGCGGTCGGGGCTTTCTTTTGCGAGTATGTCCAAGGCAACTTTCGCCAGGAACATATTGTCTCCGATGCCGCAACTGGCCGAGATTTTTGTTTCCCGGTAGATTTTTTCGAGCATCTCTTTCGCTATCTCCTCGGGCCTTTTGTCATAGTATTTGAGATATGGCGTCAAATCGAGGAAGGCTTCGTCAATGCTGTAGACATGAATGTCTTCTTTGGATACGAAATCCAGATATATTTTATAAATCCGGGTAGAATACTCAATGTATTTCTTCATCCTCGGTTTCGCAAATATAATCTCCTCGTCCTTCGGAAGATCGTAAATCCGGCAGCGGGAAGCGACGCCCATGCTTTTCAATTTTGGCGTTACGGCCAACACCACCGATCCCGGACCCCTTTCCTCATCCGTAACGACAAGTTTCGTGCTGTAAGGATCAAGGCCTCTAAGAACGCATTCGACGGACGCATAAAAACTCTTCAGGTCGATGCAGAAAACTGTCATGCAAGCCTCCTCAAAATTATTCTATCACAAGTATTTTTCTTTGTCTATTTGAAAAAGTTTGAAAATAATTAATCATTTTTCCGACTAAATCTTCCCTTATTTAGTATAATAATTTCAGGTGAGAAAATGCATAAAATAAAGGCAAACACTCCCATTTACCGTCTGGTTGCGGAGCATCCAGAAATTAAGGACATCATGATTTCCCTGGGCTTCAAAAACATCGCCAATCCGGTGATGCTTAAGACTGCGGGAAGAGTGATGAATTTGAAATCCGGCGCCAAGCTGATGAAAATAGATTTTGACATAATCAAAGAAAAATTTTTGGAACATAATTTCCTACTGGAGGATAACGATGAGTGAATTGATTAACAACAGCGAATTTCGCCATAAAAAACTAAAAGAATTAATCAAATCCCTGCATGAAGGGAAGACAGTTGATGAGGTGAAGGAAGAGTTTCAGAAATACTTCGGAAATGTTTCCACAACCGAAATCTCGCAAATCGAGCAAGCATTGGTGAAAGAGGGCCTCCCGATCGAAGAAATCCAGCGTCTCTGCGACGTGCACGCCAGCGTTTTTGAAGGGGGTATTTCGGAAATACATGCAAAGAAGGACCACTCCCATATCGAAGGTCATCCCGTGCAGATTTTCATTGAAGAAAACAGGGCGATTGAAAAACTGATCGAAGAAGAAATCGAGCCGCTGCTTGACAAATTGTTGGCACGTTTTGATAACAACACCTATCTCTTGCTCAGAATCGCTTTTGACAAGCTTATGGAAATCGAAAATCATTATCTAAGAAAGGAATATCTCTTCTTCCCATATTTGGAAAAGCATGGCATCACCGCACCGCCCAAGGTCATGTGGGGTGTGGATGATGAAATCAGAGCCGAGTTGAAAGAAGTCATCGGCATGCTCAATTCCCCCAACATGGATCTGAAAACGATGCATGAGAAAGCGCGGGGAGCTCTGCAAAAGGTTAAGGACATGATCTTTAAAGAAAACAACATCCTGCTCCCGCTCATGGAAGAGACGCTCAACATGTACGAGTGGATCAAAATTGACGAAGGCAGCCCCGAATTCGGTAACACGCTTTATAAACCCTCAAGGAGCTGGAAAGTTGAAGAAGAACCAGAGAAAGAGGAAGAAGAGCCCGCAATCACGGGTGAAGTTAAATTCGACGCCGGAAGCATGACGCCGGAAGAGATAAACGCCCTCTTGAACACCGTCCCCTTTGACATGACATTCGTCGACAAACACGACAAAGTGAAATGTTTCACCCAAGGGAAGGAAAGAATTTTTGCCCGCCCGAAAAGCGTCATCGGCAGGGATGTCCACCTCTGCCACCCGCCCGCCAGTGTGGGGGTTGTGGAAGGGATATTGAGCGATTTTAAGAGCGGGAAAAAGGACAACGAGGACTTTTGGATTAGGCTCGGCGACAAATTCGTTCTTATCAGATATTTTGCTGTCAGGAATGCAGAAGGCAAATACCTCGGCACTCTCGAGGTGACCCAGGACATCAAACCGATCACCAAACTGAAAGGCGAGAAAAGGCTCGTTTCCAAATAAAACAAGAACCGCATCTGCGGTTCTTTATTTTATTGCTTGCAAAGCTTTTTTATTAGTGATGATGATTTTTCTCTGTCCGATCTGATGGATGTATTTCTTGCTTTCGAACATGGAAAGCCTCCTGCTCAAGGTTTCCTGGCTCATGCCGATTTGCGAGGCGAAATTGGCCTTCGTGGTCGGCAGCTCGACAACCCCAAACCTGTCCGCCATGCTGAGCAAAGCCTGGGCAAGGCGCCTGTCAACGCTGTAATGATTAATGCTTTCAAGCATGCTTTCCGTAAAATCCAATCTCTGGCTCAACTCTTCCATGATTTTGAATGCTATATCCGGGGACTTGCGGATGTGTTTTCTTAACTCTTCGCCGCTGATGATGCAAACCGCAGTTTCTTCCAACGCCTCCGCATAATCCCTGGCGGGAACATTTCTTAAAAGCGCTATTTCGCCGAGGAATTCTCCCGGCCCCATGATTCTGAGCACCTGTTCCTTCCCCGTTTCCGTCAGTCGGTAAATTTTAATTTTTCCGGAATTAACGACGAACAAACCGGTTCTGATTCCTCCCGCTTCGTAAATCCGCTCGCCCTTTTTATAATGCCTGTGTCTGATCAAGCGAAATATTTCTTCCTTTTCGCGTGCATCCAAAGAGTTGAAAATCGGGACTGAATCAAGGCAATTGTTTTTTTCTCCGCAGTGGCAGTTCATTTTTCCCTCTCTTTTCAAAATCTGTTAATATTTTACAGGATTTGTTCAAAACGCCGTCAATAATTGTCAAGCAAATAATGAACGATCGTGGCATCGAGGTTTCTTAGATTTGCATAATTAAGGTATTTATAGTTCCTGTCGATAATCTGGCGGGTGATTCCCAGTATCAGGCTCACTTTCGTGCTGAAACCTTTCTTCCAATAATTTTCCCGAATCATGGGAAAACCATCCCCCTCCTCTTTTTGGTCGGGTTCGCTTGTTCCTATCAATTCCCCGTATTTTGCATAATCAATCTCCGGGAAAAGGTGGCTGTAAAACCTGTTGCTCGGCTTGTTTGATTTCAAATGTTCAAAATATTCTCTCTTGAATTTCAAGATGAGCGAAAGCCTTGCGATCATGTCGCTGTTTTGCAGGGCGCGGCAATCCGCAAGCAAGGGGAAGAGCAATTCGGAAAATAGTTGCACCAAATTGGCCTGTATCGTCGGGTAATCCCGAATCTCATTCCTCAATCTAAAAAATTGATTGAGGTATTGGTCGGTTTTCCCGCCGCTGTTCATGAGCAATCCGGCCAGCGGGTGATCCAAAGCCTCCGCTGCTTTTTCCAAAATTTCTTCAAGCCTGTTTCCAGAAGACATTCCGCCCCTGACTTCAAGCGGATAAAGCAAAACTTCAAGGAGCCTGTAATACAGAAAGGGCGCGGAGGGTTTTCTGAAATGGAGATTGAAACCGTTCCTGTCCGGCCTGCCGCCGATCAGATCCTTTCCTGAAAGCCTGTTCAAAAAATCAACGGAAGAAATCAATAATTTCTTGACAAGCAATGCGTCATCGGATTCTGTTTCTGCCGTCCTCACCAGCAAAGCATATTGTTTCATCTTCTTCACCGTTCATATTCTAACATTTATCAGAAAATAACGCAACAGTTTTGAGTTGCATAAAAAAAGCCGCCCAAAGCGGCCGCTTCCTACTCCACTAACGAAAACATGTCTTTTCCGACACCGCATTCGGGGCAGGTCCAATCATCGGGAAGATCTTCGAACGAAGTTCCCGGAGCAATGCCGTTGTCCGGATCACCCTCCTTCGGATCATAAACATACCCGCACACGTCGCATACGTATTTATCCATCTTGCAGCCTCCTTTCTGCTTGATTTACCGTTTCAGTCCAAATGGTGCATGATGATGCCTGCCGCGACCGCCACATTCAGCGATTCAAGTTCGGGCCGGATTTCAATTGTGACATTGAAATCCGTTTCCTTCAATATAGCGGTTTCCACGCCCCTGCCTTCGCTTCCGAGTATCAGGGCATAGCTTTCCATCCGCGGCACCTCACGCAAAGGCTTCCCGTTCAGGGAAGTTCCGATGACGGGGATGCCTTTTCTCTTAATGGTTTTTATCGCCGTCAATAAATCCTTTTTTATTACCTTGGTTCTGAAGATGGCTCCCTGTGTCGCTCTGATAAATTTGTCGTTATATATGTCGACGGCGCCGGAGCCGAAAACAAGCAAATCAACACCGAATCCGAGGCTGCTTCTCAAGATTGTGCCGAGGTTCCCCGGATCCTGAAGGCCGTCGAGCAGCAGGATGCGGTTCCCTTTTAAATCATGGTCGGGGAAAAATCCGCAAAGGCCGACAATCGGCTGGGGGCTGACGGTGAAAGCAAGTTTCTTGATTACCGACTCGCTCACCAGAACATTCTCCACCCCTTGTACAAAATCCTCTTCGCGGACAATGAAAACTTGTTCTAACAAACCCGCTGCTTTTGCTTCTCCGATTAAGTGGTATCCTTCCAAGAGAAACATCCGTTCCCGGTCGCGGTGCTTCTTTTCGTGAAGCTTCTTGAGTTTGCGGATAAAATCATTGTTAGGGGACGCAATCATTCTCATCAGAGGATTCTCACCAACATAATCACGACCGTGATAATGACTTCCAAACTATGAATCAGAAAAAAGATTCCGAAAATCTTCTTTTTGTTTTTGTCCTTCAAGAAGAGGAAAATAATCGAAGAAGCAACCAAGCACAAAAACGGAATCAGGAAAAGCAATGTATAA
>LFRY01000078.1:49613-69397 GCA_001512995.1 Acholeplasmatales bacterium DTU067 | reverse complement strand
CACCTGAATCAAAGTAAAGGAAAAAATGAATTGGAGCACGAAGTAAATTACCATCCAAAGCGGGATTATGTCCCATTTGCTTTTTTTGAGGCTTTTCGCCAATTCCTTCTTTTTCTTTTTCAGCTTCCGGTATTCGGCGGATGATTCTTCCACTTCTTCCTCGGAAAGAATCTCTTCCTCTCGCTCAAAAAGAGCTTCTTCATATTGTTCGAAAATGGCGTCAAGCTCCTGAAGTCTCACGTCAATTTCGTAAATTTCTTCACGAATTTTTGCTTCCTTTTCTTCTGAAAGAAGTTCGTTCGTATTCTTGGCCATGTTCAAACCACCTCATCATTTTTCATAAGATATCATAACATATCTCATGAAAAAATTCCAGAAAAAAATAAAAGTGCTAACGAGTAGCACTTTCTAACTCTTTATCTGTTAGTTTGGCCTGAACCAGCGCCCAAACTGGACTGAGCCATCTTAACTAATCTCTTAGTAATTTCACCACCTACAGAACCGTTTTGACGTGCTGTAGCATCGGGACCCAACTGTACGCCGAATTCGCTAGCGATTTCATACTTCATCTGATTGATTGCATTTTGTGCGCCAGGAACGACTAATTTATTCCGGCTTCCAGAATTGTTAGCACCAAAAGAACTGTTCATTCTTTTCACCTCCGTTCGTTTCGCTATTATTATTAGCAAATTGAATGCATAATAACCAAAAAATTTATAAGAAATTGTTTCCAAGAAATTAAATTTTTGCGTTTATATTTTGAGGTGAAAAGATTTTTTTATTCTTAGATTTGAAAATTGTCTTTTTTTTCAAACAATGAAATTTTGTTTTTATAGCTGACCGAAATTCTTTCCATCCCTTCAAGGGCTTCCGAAAGCAAGCCGTCGAGTTCGCATTTGGCTTCCTGTGCCAAAACTTTCTGCAAACGCGGTTTGATAATCGGATGCTCAGGCAAAAACACGGTGCAGCAGTCCTCGTAAGGCCTGATCGAAATTTCGTAAGTGTTGATTTTTCTCGCAATTTTCATGATTTCGGCTTTATCATAGGTTGCGAGCGGCCTTAAGACCGGCAGGTTTGTGACTTCGTTGATGACCGCCAGGCTTTCAAGGGTTTGCGAGGCAACTTGACCCACGCTTTCGCCGTTGACGAGGGCTGAATAATTTTCGTTTCTCGCCAGCATATCCGCGATTTTGTACATCTGTCTCCGCATCAGGGTCACGGTATAAGCGGGGTCAGACTTTTGGTGAATCGCAGTTTGTATTTTTGTAAAGGGGCAAACGAGAAGCGCGATTTCTCCTTTAAGGGTGTATTTGGAAAGCTCCGCAAGAATGTCAATCACCTTTTGGAGAGCCATGTCACTCGTATATGGAGGGGAAGCGAAATGGAGTGCGGTGAGTTCAATTCCCTTCCGCAAACAAAGATACCCGGCAACGGGGCTGTCAATCCCTCCGGAAAGCATCAAAAGTCCACGTCCCGACATCCCGCTCGGGAGCCCACCCAGTCCCGGCTCCGTTTTTACAAACACAAACGTCCCCTCGGGACGGAGATCAACAGAAAGCGTCATGTCCGGATGATGGACGTCGACCGTGAGGCCCGGCACTTTCGGAAGGATTCTTTTCGCGACCGCCTGGGAAATTTCAATTGAAGTCGCGGGGAAGTTCTTGTCGCTGCGGTTCGTTTCAACCTTGAAACTGAGGTTAATCTGCTCTTTTTCATAGTTAATCAAAGCGATTCCGGCGCGCGCAATTTCGTCATAATCCGGTTTCACTTCCAGGCAGAGGCTGTAGGAAGAAAGACCGACCACGGTATCAAGCTCTTTGATGACATTCCGGTAATCCTCACCGTTGAGGTAAATGTAAAAGCGGAAATTGGTGTTTTTGAAGGTCAGATTCGGGAATTTTTCCAATTTGTTTTTTATGTTGATGTTTATTTGTTTTAAAAAGTTCTGATAATTTTTTTTCTTTAAAGTCATTTCGCCATAGCGAACCAATATCAAATCATACATCTTTTGCTTTCTCCAAATTTTCTAATAATTTATCTATTTCCTGTTTGCTGGTCAGATGGGACAAGCTGACGCGAATCGAAGATGTCGCCAGTTCCTCGTCGTTCGTGAGGAAATACACCGCCCGTTCCGGTTTCTTGAGTTTGGAAGAGCAGGCGGAGCCGGTGGAAACATAGATTTGTTCCTTTTCCAGGAAGTGGACGACCGTTTCCCCGTTCTTCCCTCTTATTGAAAAATTGACGACATAGGGACTTCCGTTTTCGGTGCTGTTCAAAACGATGTAGTCCAACTTCGCAAGCCCCTGTCTGAGGTGGCGGTTCATTTCCAGCACGTGCCGGTAATGTTCCACGGTCTGGGGCAGGTATTTTTTCAAAGCCTTGCATAGGGCAGCGGCAAGGGCGACGCTGATTGTTCCCGGTTTGATTCCGAATTGCGCATCCGATCCGTGGAGAATCTTTTCGAGATCGATTTGCCTGCGATAGAGCAGGGCGCCGATTCCCTTCGGAGCGTAAATTTTATGGCCGCTTAGAGTCAATAAATCAAGCTCCTTGAAATCGAAATCGGGTTTGATCCTGCCCATTCCTTGGACGCAATCCGCATGGAGTTTCGCTTTCGGATACCTTTTCACAATCTCAATCACCTTCTTCAGGGGCTGAACCGAACCGATGATGTTGTTCACCCACATGACAGAAACAAGCACGGTATCCTTCGTCATGGCATTTTCCAACTGTTGTAAGTCGATCATGCCCTCGCTATCAATGTCGAGATAGACCGCATCATAGCCCTTCCTTTCCAAATCTTTGAACACTTCGTAAACGGAAGGATGCTCAATTTTGGTCGTGATGATTCGGCCGGAAGCATGCTTCAAAACGACACCATATATGCCTAGATTGTTGGCTTCGGTCGCGTTTGCTGTGAAAACGAGATTATGGTCGGGCGTTTGCAGCAATTCTTTAATTTCTTCGCTTGCTTTTTCGTACATATGATTGCTCATTTGGCCCAATCTATGAAGAGAAGTCGAATTCGCAAACAAATTTTTTTCGACCCGCAGATATGTGTCCAACACTTCTTCATCTATCGGTGTTGTTGCCGTGTAATCAAAGTATAGCATTCCTATCTCCTTCTATCGTGTTATTTATTATAACATTAACCCCTGCGCTTGTAAATATTATGCCACCCGAAGAAACATTTATGGACCGTTTCGAAAAACTTGCTTTTTAGAAATTAATGTAATAAAATCTTTTTCAGGAATAACTTTTCAAAAATTCAACAGAAAGGCAAGGAAAAATGGAAAAGAAAGAAACATACTCAAACCTGCTCGCAAGCTTGGATGCTTTGCTTGCGGAGGATTATTTTGAAATCTCGATACTGGCAAATTCTTCGGCGCTGTTAATGGAAATGCTTGCGGGCGTAAATTGGGTCGGTTTTTACCTACTCCACGGGGACGAGCTCTTGCTCGGTCCCTTCCAGGGCAAGACGGCCTGCACAAAAATCCCCGTGGGCAAGGGCGTTGTCGGCGCTTGCGGAAAAACCAAAGAACCCATCATCGTTCCCGACGTCAGTAAATTTCCCGGCTACATTTCCTGCGATGAGGCGACGGAATCAGAAATTGTGGTTCCTGTTTTCGTCAGCGGGAAGCTCTATGCGGTGCTCGACCTTGACAGCGACGAATTGAATCGTTTTTCGAAAGTCGATTTGGAATTCCTGGACAAGGCCGCCCGCATCATCGCTAAGCATTTGGAGAAGATTTAAAAAATGCAATACCGAAGTATTGCATTTTTTATCTGTTATAAAACTCAACGATCAAAGTCTCGTTAATGTCCTGCAGGAATTCGCCGCGTTCGGGATGGCGGAGGTATGTTCCTTCCATTTTGTCTTCGTCAAATGTGACATATTCTTTTCGGATAGCTAAAGCTGCTAACGCTTCCTTGATGACTGCAAGTTTCCTTGACCGTTCTCTGACGCCGATTTTCTGTCCGGGTTTCACGATGTAAGAAGGGATGTCAACTTTTTTTCCGTCAACCAGGATGTGCCCGTGGGTGACGAGTTGCCGCGCCTGGCGTCTTGTTGTCGCAAGCCCCATCCTATAGACAAGGTTGTCGAGCCGCGACTCCAACAGGAGCAGGAAGTTTTCGCCGTGCTTGCCCTTCATCTTTCCGGATTGGATGAAGAATTTTTTGAATTGCTTTTCCGTCATGCCGTAGAGATGGCGGACTTTCTGTTTCTCCTGCAACTGCATTCCGTATTCGGAAAGCTTTCTGCGGCGCTGCCCGTGCTGGCCCGGAGCATAGGAGCGTTTTTTCAGTTCTTTCCCGTTTTCAAGAATGGAACATCTCAGCCTTCTGGATATTTTCCAAACGGGTCCGGTATAACGTGCCATTTGTTTTCCTCCTTTATTTTTTTTCAGTAAAGGACCGAAACCTAATAAACGGATAGACAGATGTATGGCTTTCGCCTAGCAGCTGGCTACTTGCCCCCTCTGCAGGCATCATCTATGCTCGCTTATCATTTTCGGTGCTGCTTTTACCGCACTCTAAATATTATACTCTTATTCATTCGAAAGTCAAGCGTTTTATACGTGTTTTCATAAAATAGAAAGCCGGAAAATTAGTTCGCGGCTTTATTGTTGACCGCAGATTGGACCATCTGAATGAAAGCATCGGCCTTGAGGCTGGCGCCCCCGATTAGGCAGCCGTCAATTTCTGGCATGCTCATCAGTTCGTCGATGTTGGAAACTTTGACGCTGCCCCCGTATTGGATGCGGACCGCCTGGGCGGTTTCTTCATCATAGAGGCGTGCGATTTCGCCTCTGATGAAAGCGCAGGCTGCGTTGGCGACTTCGTTCGTCGCGGTCCTGCCGGTGCCGATAGCCCAGATCGGCTCATAGGCGATGACGATTTCTTTAACCTGTTCAGCAGGGAGACCCTTAAGATCGAGCTCGAGTTGTCTTTTCAAAACCTCTTCGGTAACGCCTTTCTCCCTTTCTTCAAGGGTTTCACCGATGCAAAGGATTGGAACGAGTTCATATTCGAGGGCTTTATGGAGCTTCTTGTTCACGGATTCGTCCGTTTCATTGAACATTGCCCGGCGTTCGCTATGGCCGATGATGACGTAGCTGACGTCGATGGCTTTGAGCATCGGCGCGGAAATTTCTCCGGTATAGGCGCCTGAATCAAGGTAATGCATGTTCTGGGCTCCGATGCGGAGATTGTCTCCCTGCCTTTTTACAAGACACCGCAAAACTGTGAAGGGCGCGCAAATGACGCTGTCGACCAGGTTTTTGCTTGGAACTTTGTTAGATACTGCATAAATGAATTGCAGGGCTTCGTCTCGGGTTTTATGCATTTTCCAGTTGCCCGCAATAATCGGTTTTCTTCTCATTTCAGCAATCCTCGCAGCAGCAGTCCTTGTTGTGAATCGCTTTAATCCCGGGCAGTTCTTTTCCTTCCAAATATTCGAGGCTGGCGCCGCCGCCGGTCGAGATGTGGGTGAATTTATCCTTATATCCAAACTTGATGGCCGCGGCTGCGCTGTCTCCGCCGCCGATGATGGTCGTGGCCCCTTCAAGCCCGGTAAGTATCCCGCAGATTCCCTTTGTTCCGCCGGCAAATTTTTCAAATTCGAAAACGCCCGCGGGACCGTTCCAAACAACGGTTTTCGCGTTTTCAAGATGTTTACGGAAGAGTTCGAGCGTCCTCGGCCCGATGTCCATGCCCATTTGATCAGCGGGAATCGAATCAGCCGAAACCAAAGTCGCTTCCGCATCTTCCGAAAATTCTTTGGTCACGAGATTGTCAACGGGAAGAATCAGCTTGCCCTGAGCTTTCTCAAGCATCTCTTTCGCAAAAGAAACAAAATCATCCTCGCATTTGGAAAGCCCGACTTCGTAACCTTTGGCCTTATAAAAGGTGTAAGCCATCGCTCCGCAGATCAATATTTTATCCGCTTTTGTAAGCAGGTTTTCTATGACGGAGATCTTGTCGCTGACTTTGGCGCCGCCGAGAATGGCAACAAAGGGTCGCTCGGGGTTGTCCACGGCTCCGCCAATGAATCTAATCTCTTTTTCCATCAAAAAGCCGGCAACCGCGGTATCGATGTTGTTTGCAATCCCGACATTGGAAGCATGGGCCCTGTGGGCGGTTCCGAAAGCATCGTTTACGAAAACATCGCCCAAGGAAGCCCAGTATTTCCCGAGTTCGGGATTGTTTTTGGATTCGGCTTTGTCGTTCAGGTCCTCGAATCTGGTGTTCTCGAACATGACGATTTCGCCGCTTTTCAGGTTCCTAACGGCCTCTTCAAGGACGGGTCCCCTCGTTTCCGAAACAAATGTTACTTTCTTATCGAGCAACTCGCTCAATCTTTTCGCTACCGGAGCCAGGGAATTTTTTTCTTTGTCAGCTTCGGTTTTAATTCTTCCCAAGTGGGAAAACAAGACCAGCTTCGCTCCCTGTTCCAGCGCGTAATCGATTGTCGGCAATGCTTGGACGATGCGATTGTCATCGGTGATTTGGCCTTCGCTCATCGGGACATTGAAATCGACTCTCATCAAGACCGTCTTGTCTTGCAACTGAATGTCACGAATAGTCTTTTTTCTCATTCTTTCACTCCTTTAAGTTCCAGTGGTAATTGTATTATAACATAATTTACCTGATTATAGTATATCCAATCTGAATAAAAAACGTTTTAGCGGTGGTGGATTGTTGCGGCTTTTTCATAAGCTCTGAGTGAAGTCCTGTAATTGGCGCCTGTGTTCAACACGGTTCCGTCCTTAAATACAAAATCCGTCCCGTGTTCTGTTTTAATAATGCTCGCGACTTGGGAAAAATTGAGCCAATGGATTTTGTTTCCGCAGATTTTGAAGAAAAGCATCTCTTCATTCACATAAACAGGCACATTGTACTTATATCCGTAGAGTTTCCTCACGGCGTCGATCCTTCCCTCCAAGGTCGTAAGTTCCCTCAAGCAAAGCTCTTCGAAAATCTTTTTCACCGGAAAACCGTATTCTTTTATGCCTTTGGCGGAAACTTGGACTGTCCCGCCTTCCCTTTCCTCGAAATAAAGAGTGGGCATATGAAAAAAGCCGCCCGCAGGCGGCTCTTATTTCAGTCCTGTTTGATCCTGTTTTCGGTTTCCGGATCGAAGAAGTGAGCTTTGTTCATGTCTAAAGCCAATTCAATGTCGCTTCCCATGTGGATGTCAATGCGAGCCCCTACTTTTGATACGAGGTTTTGTCCGAGCAAATCGGAATAGATAATCGTTTCCGCACCCAAGAGTTCCGCAACGTCAACTTTCACTTTCACAACCGCTTCCGGATAAGCGTTGAAATCTGCACGGTCGTCATAGATGTTTTCCGGGCGGATTCCCAAAACAATCGGTTTTCTGATATACTTCAATTCCTTAAGCATCGCAAATTTGTCTTCCGGAACTTTAATCTTCACCACCGGGCCGTCTCCGATTTCGAAATAGCCCTGATCGTTCACGCGACCTTCGAGGAAGTTCATCGGGGGCGTTCCGATGAAGCCACCGACAAAAATGTTGTCCGGATAGTCATAAATTTCTTTGGGGCTTCCGACCTGTTGAATGTATCCGTCTTTCATGACGACGATTCTCGAGGCCATCGTCATCGCTTCGACTTGGTCGTGAGTGACGTAAATAGTTGTGATTCCGAGCCTTTCCGTGAGTTTGATAATCTCGGAACGCATCTGCACGCGCAATTTCGCATCGAGGTTTGAAAGCGGCTCGTCCATCAAGAAGACTTTCGCGTCTCTAACGATTGCCCGGCCGAGGGCGACGCGCTGCCTCTGCCCGCCCGAAAGAGCTTTGGGACGGCGGTCAAGATAGGGTTTCAGCCCCAGCATTTCCGCAGCGCTCTGGACTCTTCTTTCGATTTCGTCGCGGGCAAATTTCCTCAGTTTCAAGCCGAAAGCCATGTTATCATAAACCGTCATGTGCGGATAAAGGGCATAACTTTGGAAAACCATCGCGATGTTGCGGTCTTTCGGCGCAACGTCGTTCATCAACTCATCATCAATGTAGAGCTCTCCCGATGTGATGTCCTCCAATCCCGCAACCATTCTGAGGGTAGTCGTCTTACCGCATCCCGAGGGACCGACCAAAACAATGAATTCTTTGTCTTTGACTTCAAGGTCAAAATCAACGACGGCATGGACATTGCCATCATAAATCTTGTTGACTTTTTTTAGTGTTACTGTCGCCATACAATACAACTCCTTTTCTTAACCTTCGATTTAATTATACCGTTTAAACAAAAAAAAACAATGTGCAAAGTGCACAATGTTTCATTTCGCTTTGATGAGCCAGTAAAGGCAAGCGGCATCCGTAAACTTCTGCAAATTCAGCCCCGTTTCCTGTTTTATGTATTCGAGTTTGCCGATGACTGTGTTGCGGTGCATAAAGACGGTCTCGGCGGTTCTTGTCACATTCAAATTGTTTTCGAACATCGCCAGAATCAGTTTTTCCATCTGCGTGTCTTCTGAAATCCTGTTTAAAACCGCAGGTTTGATTTCCTTAAGTTTTTTAAAATCGGTCCTGATTATCTCCTTGATCAGTTCCGCGTTCGTCATGAATTGATAAGGAGAATTTTGAAGGAATTTTTTGAAGGCGGAATGCAGAATCCGAAAGTGCTCCGGCTTTTTTACGCTTATTTTCCCGCTGACATACACTTTAAGGGAAACGGAAAAGTCGTCGCTGATTGAGGCGAAAAGATCTTTGAAGCTGATTTCCGGTTCAAGAAAATAGAAAAGGAAATAATCCTTCCCTTCTTTCATGGGAAAAGAATCGGGAAAGAGTTCCTGAAGAAAATCAAAGACCGTGCTGATGTCTTCGGAATTGTCAAAATTGATCAGCAAGAACCGAAAATTCTTCTCCTTAAAGGGATATTCCCCGCCTTCAAAAAGATATTTCCGCATTTTGTTTTGGATTCCATAATTCATATAATCACCGCTTCTTATATTATAGCATAAGAAAAACGGTAATTTATAAGAAAAAACTTAATTTTAAGAAACTTCTTTACAAAAACCGAATATAATGGTAGCGGTGATGGCATGGGCATCAAAAACATTAGCGCGCTTGAATTGGCGGAAATTCTGAAAACAAAAGAACTTCCGATCATCGACATTCGCCCGCAGGTAGAATTCAACAGTGGCCACATTCCGAAATCAATCAATGTTCCGCTCGGAGAATTACTTGCTTATCCCGAACGCTATCTCTATCGGAACAAAAAATACTATATCATTTGCGATGAGGGAAAAAAAAGCATCGGTTTGTGTTTTGAGCTCGGAAACAAAGGTTACGACGTCGTGAACGTCCAGGGCGGCATCTCCCTATACAATGGCCCCTTGCAAACTAATCTTGGGCCGCGATGATTTTCAGCGAAATCACGCTCATGTCGTCGCCGCCTTTTTTTCTTTGGCTCCGGGCATAATTCAGGATTTCATAAGTGATTTTCTGTGGGGAAAGATGCTTTATGCCGTTGATGAAATCTTCCAGTTCCTTTTCGCTGTCAATGTTTTCAAAAATGCCGTCGCTCGCCATTATGATTAAATCCCCGCCCTGGATGGGATATTTCTTCGCTTCGATCATTTCTTCAATTCCGAAGGGAAGGCCGGTGTTTGTGACTTTGACGAAACTGTTATCCTGATGGAAAATGTAGGATGAAGCGGCGCCCATTTTATAGAAAGTGAGTTCTCCCTTGGATCTGTTGATTTCCAAAAAGTCAAGCGTGCTGTATTTTTCAAGATAATCCTGAATGAAATAAAAGGTGTTCAAAATCTGCAATCCGGTTTCCGTTGAGATTGCGGTTTTTGTTATTTCGTCGACAAATTTTAAGGTGTTCCCGCTTTCCTGATAGGCCAGGTAACCCTTTCCCATCCCGTCGGATATTGCCGCGATCAGGCGGGAATTGTTTAATTGCTTGATCAGGTAGTTGTCTCCGCAGACATTGTTTCCTTCCTGGGCAAGCGCGCCGTAGCCGTATTCGATTTCAAAATTGATTTTCGGGACGAGATTGACATATGTTTTCCCCCTGGAGGCGTTTTTGAAAATGCAGGAAGTTTCGTTTTCCATATAGTGGTTCCCCACCGCTTCCACAATTGGCTTTAAATTCATGTAGTTTTCCCCTTTGATGCCGATTTCAATCAGAAAATCGTCCGCTCTGTTTTTCAGGACCTCAAAATAACAGACATTGAAGCCGTAGTCATTCAACCCGCGGTGGATGTTGGCGAAAACTTCATAGTCAATTTCGGTTTTTAGGGCATTGTCCACGGAAAATTGGCGCAGGACATTGGAAATGCCGTTCAGCTGCGCAACCAGTGCGTTTGCTTTCGTGGCGACGGCGGACAAGTTCAGCCTTTCATTAATCAACATGCAACTCTTCCTCATTTCCACAATATACGGACAGAGTTTTGTAAAGCTGAGGAAGTCTGGATCCTCGTTGCCGTGGTCCTTTCGCTTGGAATAAAGGATCATGTTTTTTAAATAATCGTAGAGCTTTCCTTTGTTATTAGAAAAACATTCGCCCCGCACATAACAGGCTTCGCAGTAATTTCTTGTGAGGCTGTTGATTCCTCCGCTCAGTTTCTGGCTATATTCCTTCGTCGTCGCGAATTTCTTTGAAAAAAGATCCAAAAAAGACGCAAAAGAAATGATTTCGTTATTGATGTTTTCCGTCGCTCTTTGGTAAACATTCTTTATGATTTTCTCCGACGTCTTCGCGCTCACGATCGTGGTTTTCACTATTTCAAAAAAAACGCAGACAACAATCGTTGCCTCCAAAACCCTGAGGGGGAATATGTCCATTTTCGAAAGAATGCCCAGGAGGGAAAAGCAAACCAAAGCTATCGGGGCATAGAATGAGGGGAACATGTAAAAGGCGCTGACGAAGGGAATCAGCAGGCTTTCTTCCAAGGCGAAAACGAATCTTAAAAAGAACATCGAAATCAGGCTGAAAAAAACGGAATGCAAGGGATATTGGTTTTTGGAAAAATACATTGCGAAAAACATCGCCACCGGCAAGGCAAAATTGATTCCGGAAACAGAAAGCGCCGTCGCCCCGATGACGGAAATAATTGCCATGATCACTTCATTATAAGTGAAATTACGGCTTCGAACCGAATGGGCAATTCCTTCCATGTTGTAAGTGAAATATGAGTAAAGCGCGACGCCGATGAAACTAAAAATTAAATTAAGAATGTAATCCTTGTTTTCTTTCAGCAGAAAAGACAGCGACAGAAAATTCACCAAGAGAATGAACACAAGATTTATCAGATATTGTTTTTCTTTGTAAACGAAAGTATAAATGGTTATCAAGGAAAGAACTATCAAAAGGCTCCAAACATGATGATAGTCGTATAGAAGAATTGCGAGAATCGATGATGCGGCAATTAAAAGGATGTTTTTGGGGTTTGAAAAAGTGAAGAAACAGGCTATGGGGATGAAAAAAACATAGCCGACGTTTTTTAAAGCCAGGGTCAATGCGGAAAAAAAACTGATGATGATGATGTTCAGATACTTGTTCATGCCCTTCCCCTCCTTCCCATTATCATACAGGATGGGAAGTGAGAAATTTGTAAAAAGAGAGGTGAACCATCATTTTTCTTCTGAAATCATCGCCCATATGTTATAATAAGAAAATGATGACATCTTAACAGAGAGGAGCAATTATGAAATTCATTTCGTGGAACGTCAACGGCTTGCGTGCGGCAATGAGAAAAGGATTCAAGGATTTCTTTGATGAAGTCGATGCCGACATTTTTGCCATCCAAGAAACGAAAATGCAGGAAGAGCAGAAAGCCTTTGATTTTCCGGGCTATTATGAATATTGGAACTGCGCGGAAAGAAAGGGCTATTCGGGCACTTTAATTTATACGAAAATGAAACCCCTGCGCGTAAGTTACGGACTCGAAGACGGAAAATACAACAACGAAGGCAGAATCATCACCCTGGAATATGAAGATTATTATTTCGTAACGGTTTATGTGCCGAATTCACAGAGGGAGCTAACCAGGTTGGATTACAGAATGCAGTTTGAAGACGATTTCAGAGAGTACCTGCGCAGGCTTGATTCGAAAAAACCGGTCATTCTCTGCGGAGACTTGAACGTCGCCCATAAAGAAATCGACCTGAAGTATCCGGAAGCGAACGAAAGAAACGCAGGTTACACGATTGAAGAAAGAACCAAATTCCAAACCCTGCTAGATTCCGGTTTCACGGACGCCTTCCGCCATCTCTATCCGGACACAATTAAATACACCTGGTGGAGCTATATGTTTCAAGCGAGAAAAAAAGACATCGGCTGGCGGATTGATTATTTTCTGATTTCCGACCGCATCAAAGATAAATTAATTGACAGTTTCATTTTTTCTGAAATTGAAGGAAGCGACCATTGCCCGGTAGGAATAGAAATTGACATATAAAAACCCAGGCCCTAAAAAGCTTGGGTTTTTT
Organism: Acholeplasmatales bacterium DTU067; assembly: GCA_001512995.1. GTDB lineage: Bacteria > Bacillota_I > Bacilli_A > ML615J-28 > CAG-698 > DTU067. The sequence continues at coordinate 56,931 of LFRY01000078.1, read as the reverse complement.
TAATTCAAGACCATGGAAGCATGGTACATGCGCGCGTATTGTCCGTCTTTGGCAAGCAACTCTTCATGGGTGCCGCGCTCAACGATCCCGTCCTTTCCGACGACGATGATTTCGTCCGCATTTTTTATTGTCGTCAAGCGGTGCGCGATCATGATCGTCGTTTTGCCTTTGGAGAGTTCCGAAAAAGCTTCCTGAATCATGTTTTCCGTGATGTTGTCAAGCGAAGAAGTTGCTTCGTCAAGGATTAGGATTTTCGGATTTTTCAGAAAGAGTCTCGCAATGGAAATTCTTTGTTGCTGACCGCCGGATAGCCTGACGCCCCTTTCCCCGGTCAAAGTGTCGTAACCGTCTTCGAGGCTCATGATGAAATCGTGAATCTGCGCTTTTTTAGCGGCTTCAATGACTTCTTCGTCGGTGGCGTCGGGTTTTCCGTAGAGGATGTTTTCTTTGATTGTGCCCCAGAAAATGAAGACATCCTGCTGAACGATGCCAATCGCGTTTCTCAAACTATAGAGATTATAATCCTTCACGTTGATTCCGTCGACCAAAACCTCACCCTCGGAAACATCGTAAAAACGGGGGATAAGTTTGGAAATCGTGGTTTTCCCGACACCTGTCTCCCCTACCAGGGCGATTTTCTTGCCGGCCGGGATGTTTAAACTAAAATTGTTCAGGACCTGTTCGGCCTTGTCTTCCTGTTTGTAACGAAAATTGACATTCCGAAATTCAATTTCGCCCCTGAAATCTTCTTTCTCGACTGCATCCGGCTTTTGTACAATCGAGGGCTCGATTTCCATGATTCTCATGAATTTTTCCATTCCCGAAAAACCTTGTTGGAGCTGTTCCATCGAATTGGTGAGTCTTTGAATCGGTTTGATCAAAAAGTTGACGTAAAGAAAATATTGAGTGAGATGGATGTGGTCGATGTATTTTTTGTAGACGAAAAAGCCGCCGAAAATCAGGATCGCAAGATTCGTTAAATTGATGAAGAAGTCATTTCCGGAACCGAAAAGACCGATTTCCCGAAAAACATTGGCGCGCGCCTTCCGGTATTTGCGGTTGATTTTTTCGAATTTCTTTTGTTCAAAAGCTTCGTTTGTAAAAGCTTTGGTCAATCTGATGCCGCTCAGGCTGCTTTCAACCTCGGCATTGAGCTCCCCCTGCAGGTTTCTGACGTTACGGAAGGTAGAAAGCATTTTTTTGCGTCGGGAAAGCGAATAAGAAATCAGCATGAACAGGAAAACGAAAACAATCAAGGTGAGCGTTACGTTCACCCGCAATAATATGACAAAACTCCCGACAATCATTATCAGAGAAATGAAGAGGTTTTCCGGGCCGTGATGCGCCATTTCCGAAACGTCATGGAGATGGGTCGTGAGATTCGTCATTAATTCGCCCGTCTTCTTGTCGTCATAGAACTGGAAATCGAGGGTTTGGAACTTTTTGAAAAGGTCACTGCGCATGTCGGTTTCGATTCTGATGCCCATGACATGCCCCCAATAACCGATCACATAGGAAAGGAAGAAACGCACGCCGTAAATGACGAACAGGACGGCCCCCGCAACAAAAAGCATGCGCAGATTGGCATCGGGAATGAATTCCCGCAAAGCTTTGCTTGTCACCAGGGGAAAGACCAGGTCGATGACCGAAACGCCCAATGCGCAAAACATGTCAATGATGAATAATTTGATGTGAGGGCGATAATATCTAATGAATCTTCTAACCATTCTAACACCTCTAATCTCAATATATTATGCCACCGAGGCTTGATTATTTCAAGCAATATAAAAACCCCTATTCGGGGATGGCTCTTTCAAGTAGCTTTTTTACCTTTCTTCGCAGATCGACCCGCGGAATCATGATGACCCGGCCGCAGGTCGTACACTCCAGTTTAAAATCGACGCCCGTCCGGATTACCTTCCAGGATTTTCCCCCGCAAGGATGGGTTTTCTTTAGTTCCAAAATGTCACCAAGTTTGTAATCAGGAATTTCTTTGATCACTTTCTATCACCAGCCTTTGCCGAGGTTCTTTAATGCCGTATTCTTCGAAAAGGTTTTTCGCAAATTTATAAATCCCCCTTTCGACGGCATAGTGTTCCTCGGAAACGGTTTTGACCGTGATGCGGACGGTTACGGAAGTTGGCCCCATTTTCGTCACGCCGGCGACGGTCGGCCCTTCGATGATTTGCGGAAAAACATCCTTCAGTTCTACAATCCTCTCTTCCAGGATTTTCAGGACACGTTCGAGGCTTTCCTGCTTGCCGACTTCAAATTCCACAACCCCGATTGTGGGGTTTTTTGAAAAATTGATGACTTCGGTGATGTCGCCGTTGGCGATAATCTTTACGTCCCCCCGCCAGCCCTGGATTCTTGTGGAGCGAAGACCGATTTCTATGACCCGGCCTTTGAAACCCTTAATTTCCACAACATCATCGACATCATAGTGATTCTCGATGACGATCGAGATGCCAGCCAGCACGTCCCTGATCAGTGTCTGGGCGCCGAGGCCGAGGGCGATGCCGACGATGCCGGCGCCGGCAAGGATCGGCTTCACGTCGACACCCCAGGCACCGATGATGGCAATGCCACCGAGAATGACGACCGTGTAGCGGACAATGTTCTGCAAAAGCCGGGCAACGGTAATCGCCCTTTTTCTTTTATGTCTTTTCAAAAAGCGTTTTATGAAAAAGTTTGTGACGAAAATGATGAATAGAGCGACAAAAATGATGATGCCCGTGATTATCAAGGGTTTTGTCTGCGACTTTATCCATTCTACAAATTCATTCATCGGCATCCTCCTTGATTATTTCCAAAGCCAATTCCCGGAACTGTTTGCTGGCGCGGGAATGATAGGCGGTCTTCAGGACGCTTTTGCCGTGCATCGGCGCTTCCTGCAAATGAGTGGAAAGGTGAATGATCGTTTTAAATGTTTTCTTTGGAAAAAGTGATTTGATTTTGTCAACGATTTTATAACCGAACAAACTGCGGTTGTCGAGTTTGGTGAGCAGCACTCCCTCGACGGTGAGCGATTGTTTCATTTTCTTTTTCTGAAGTTGGACCTGGTTTATTTTGTTCACCATCTGCGTCAGGGCATCATACGCGAAAAATTCGCATTCGACCGGAATGATGACCGAATCGGCAGCAAACAAAGCATTGTCGACGATGATGCCCAATGAGGGGGGACAGTCCAACAGGATGTAGTCGTATTCTTCCCTTGCGGGCGTAAGCTTTTTGCTTAAGATGAGTTCCTTTTCCTCCCTGTCCATCAATTCGTAAGCCAATTTCGTAAGTTTGATGGAGGCGGGGATCAAATCAAAAAACTTCTCCTTGGTTTTGTAGATATACTCTCCGACCTCATCGCCGTTCACCATGAGGTCGTACGAAGAAACATCAATCAATTCTCGGGAAAAGCCGAGGCCGATGGTCGCATCCGCCTGTTCATCCAGATCAATCAACAGAATCTTTTTCCCAACGCTGGCAAGCGCCGCTCCGAGATTGATGGCAGTGGTTGTCTTCCCTACTCCTCCTTTTTGGTTCGCAATTGCGATAATCTTTCCCATTTTGTTCCCTTTCTCAGCATATATTGTTACTATAGATGTCTCTTTTTAATTGCGGCAAATTTGCGGGGATATATCTCCTTCGTTGTTTCGTTTTTGCGGATTTTTAAAATCACCCTCTCGCCGAAGTGGTCTTGAAGTCTGTAATGATGTGTTTCCGTAATTTCCGAACCGAGGACTTTTAAAGCATTTTCTGCTTCAAGCACTTCTTCACTGTAGGAAGCTCCCTTCATGGCAAGAAAGAATCCTCCAACTTCCACATAGGGAAGAGCAAGTTCCAAAAGCACCGGCAGTCTTGCCACAGCTCGGGCAGTGGCCACGGGGAAGGCCTCGCGGAAGCGGACAATTTCTTCCTCCGCGCGCCCCTTGATGATTTCCACTCCCTCCAAGCCCAGCATTTCCGTCAAGGCAGCCAAAAACCGCGTTCTTTTTAAAGTCGGCTCGATGATGAATAGCCGTAAATTCGGAAAAATGATTTTTAAAGGAATGCCCGGAAAACCAGCGCCGCTCCCAATGTCCATAAGTTTTTCGGTTTCGTTGAAATCCACCACTCTGGCAAGCTGCAGCGAATCATAAAAATGCTTGGCATAGACCTCCTGTTTTTCGGTGATGGCAGTCAGATTGTATTTTTCATTTTCGGCGATGAGAAATTTGTAGTATTCATCAAATTGCCGCTTTTGTTTCTCCGTCAGTTTCAATTCGTTCATTTTTCTTTTTGCTTTCCAACCAGACCAAGAGAATGGCGATGTCGCTGGGGTTGACCCCGCTGATGCGGGAAGCCTGCGCGACGGTTGACGGGCGCACTTTCTTCAATTTTTCGCGCGCTTCGTTTGCGAGATTCGGAATCAAATCATAATCAACATCTTCCGGAATCCTTCTCGTTTCTATGACGGCCATTCTTCTGGCTTTTTTATATTCTTTTTCAATATAACCCGAATACTTGATTTCGACCAGGGCGCGTTCCAATATTTTATCGGAGAGATTGAAGTCGATGCCCGTGACGGCCTCCAAATCAGAAAAGTCAATCCGCGGACGCTTTAGAAAATCGTAGCCGGTCACCGTATTCTGAATGGGCTGCTTGCCCTGTTCGGAGAGGAAGTCATTGATTTCCCTTTTGGGGCTGATTCTTATTTCCTGCACCAAGGCAATCAATTTTTCCAATTCTTCCTGCTCTTTTCGGAAACGGAGGTACCGTTTTTCCGAAATCAAGCCGAGGTCGTGGCCGTATTGCAAAAGCCTCGCTTCCGCATTGTCATGCCGTAAAAGCAAGCGGAACTCCGCTCTCGAAGTGAGCAGACGGTAGGGGTCGGATACGCCCTTGGTAATCAAATCGTCGATCAAAACTCCGATGTAGGCTTCATCCCGGCGCAGAACGAAGGGGTCCTTTCCCCGGATGAGCAAACTTGCATTTATCCCCGCCATCAAGCCCTGACAGGCGGCTTCTTCGTAACCGCTCGTGCCATTGACCTGACCTGCGAAAAAGAGATTCCTGACGGGTTTGGATTCGAGATTCGGTTTCAGTTGCAACGGGTCAATGGCGTCGTATTCGATCGCATAGGCATATTTGGTGATGACCGCGTTCTCCAAACCGGGAACGGATCTGACCAACTCTTCCTGAATGTCTTCGGGGAGGCTTGTTGAAAGGCCTTGGATGTAGGTTTCGTCAAGTTCCAAACTTTCGGGTTCAAGGAAGATCTGATGCCGTTCCTTATCGCGGAAGCGGACGATCTTGTCCTCAATCGAAGGGCAATACCTGGGTCCAACCCCTTCCACAAGCCCCGAGTACATGCTTGATTTATGGAGATTGTTGAGGATAATTTCTTGAGTTTTCGGGGTTGTGTAGGTAAGATAGCAGACTGCCTGTTTTTCAAAGGGAAGAACCGCTTCCGTTTCTTCACTGAATTTTTGAGGAACCAAATCTCCGTACTGGGGGGTGAGGTTCCTAAAATCTATGGAATCGGTTCTGATGCGGGGGGGCGATCCCGTTTTCAAACGCAAAATCCGGAAGCCCAACTCTTTCAGGCATGTGGAGATTCCGGTCGAGGTCCTTTGATTGTCGGGTCCGATTTCTTTGTATTTGAGTCCGACCAAAACCCGGGAAGCAAGATAAGTGCCTCCGGAGAGAATCACAGCTTCCGAGTGGATTTTCTCCCCGCCTTCCAAAACAATGCCCGCTGCCTTCCCGTTTTCCACAAGCAGCTTATCCACATAGGCTTCCCTTAAATCAAGGTTAGCCGTCTCCCGCAGGACTTTGTACATGTAAGCGGGATAGGCCATTTTATCTGATTGCGCGCGCAGAGCCCGGACCGCGGGACCTTTGGAAACATTGAGCATCTTTACCTGCAGGAGCGTGGCGTCCGCAGCTTTTGCCATTTCTCCGCCAAGCGCATCTATTTCTCTCACGACTATTCCTTTTGCCGGCCCGCCGATCGAAGGATTGCAGGACATGAATGCAACCCTCTTCAGATTGCCGGTGACAAGCAGCGTTTTGTGTCCCAGCCTCGCACTGGCGAGGGCCGCTTCCACTCCGGCATGCCCTCCGCCAATGACAATGATTTCGTACATCTTGTTCACCTTTTATTATTTTATCATATTTTTATATATTTCAAGCATTATTTTTATTTTATTTTAAATTACAAAAAAACATGGTATAATTACCCAAAAGGAGGAATGTCATGAAAGAAAAACTCTTCTACTCTGACACTTTCAATTTGACTCCGGGCGATTTTGACCATCATCTGCGCTTAAAACCCTATTCAATCTTCAATCTTTTCCAGGAAGTCGCCAGCCGCGCCTCCACGATTTCCCAGGAAGACGACCTGCAGGATTGCAGTTGGAGACTCATCAGAAGCAAATACATCATCTTCAAACAGCCCAGCCTCGGGGATAAGGTGCTTGTAGAAACGAGGCCGCTGCCGACGCATAAATTCGAGTACCGCCGCGAATTCAAAATCATCGGCGCGGAAAACGATCTCCTTGCCAGGGGCCAGTCCCTGTGGTGCATCGGCGATGTTGCTGAAAAACTCATGGCCGATGAGGAGACTAAGAATGAAGACGACCAGGAAGATTTTGTTTTCAACCCCGGTCCGGAACACCGACCGGTCTTCAAACATCATGTGCGCGCCTCGGATCTCGATTTCTTCTTGCGTCTGAACGCCACAAGGTACGGAGAAATCATCTTGGATGCGATGATGCTTCCGAAAAATGAATTCATCAAACAAATCCAAATCAATTTCATCAATCCTGCGGTTGTGGACGAAGTGATTTCTGTTTATAAGACGAATGTTGAAAACAAATATTTCTTAATCGGGAAAACGGACGACAGAACAATTTTCAGAGCGTTCGTGAAGACGAATTACGTGTAGAATCGGAATCTGTGCCTTGCCACCAGCGCATGAAGCGCAACCGCCATGATTCCCAAACCGGCGCCGATTGCATCAATCATAACATCCTCCACAGCACTGATCCTTCCCGGAACGAACCCCTGTATGAATTCATCGACCAAACCAAAGAATATGGCCAGAGCGCAGGCAAGGAAATGTGGATAACGGAGATTGAAACTTCGGACCAAACCCAATAGAAAAACCGAAAGAAAGAAATATTCAAAGACATGCCCGCCGGCGCTGAGAAGCTCGCCCCTGATTTCCTCCCTGATTTTCAGAAAATTAAATAAACGGTCCGCGATGCCGCTCGCTTCTTGGTGATTTTCCAAAAGCGCTGATTGGCAGGAAAAATGAAGGATTATGCCCGCCCAAACCAAA
>LFRY01000078.1:26257-49561 GCA_001512995.1 Acholeplasmatales bacterium DTU067 | reverse complement strand
GAAACGGTTGCTCTTGTTTCTGCTGGTGATTTTTCTTGCAGGCTGCAATGCCAACACCGATTCCGACATCCCTGTGATCTTGGCCGAGGAGATTTTTGAAATAAAAGCAAAAGAATATTTTGTGCTGTTAGTACAAGATGATTGCGCTGGTTGCAAAAAAGCAAAACCAGCTGCCCTCGCATACCATCGCGCAAGCCTCCTGAAAACGGAACTCCCAAAAATCTATCTGGTGAACATGAGTGGTGCCGCGAATAGGATAATAGTTGGAGAACGGGGGGAAGAAGTGATTGACGGGATTTCTTCAATTTCGGAATTAAGAATTACGCAGACGCCGACATTGATCGTGATCAAAGAAGGCATGGTGAGTGAGCATTACATCAAAACTTCGGAAGTCATGGATTTTTTGGATGGGGCCAGGAAAAAATAAAAAGAGCGATGTTTTTATGAACATCACTTTTTTTATTTCAAGTAGCAATTTCTGAGTTCCTCTTCCAGGCTCTCCGTGACGCTTGCGTATCCGTGCGCGACGGCGGTCGCCATTTTGACGTCACCAATGGTGGATATCGTAATCAGGGACGAAGTTGAAGCAATGTATAGATCCTTCCAGTCTGTGACTCCAATTACATAAAAGTCCCCCCTCCTGCCGTGCCCATCCTCTCCCTGATAAGCCCGATAAATGTAGACTTCTTCTCCGGGTTTTTCTTCTTCGGTGTAGAGGATGACCGAATATATTTTCATTTTCCCCTTACATTCTTTCTTTTTTAAATTGGCAACGTATTCTTTAACTTTTTTTTCTGCAATTTCACAGTCCCCGCAACCCGGCCGATGGAAGTAAACAAAGTATTGCTCTTCCTTTTGTTTGAAGATGTCCTCTTTCCTGATGCTTTTAACGCCGGCAATGTCTTCTTTTCCTTTGCAACCAAAAAGTATTGCAATAGAAAACGCCATTACCAACAACAATAAGATTTTTCTCATGGCGAACTCCTTTTCCCTTGGATTTGTCGGTAGACAATTTTCCTCCCTCTCAATTCCGCAATCACCCTGATCTCATCCAGATGCATCCTTTTCAAATTAATCAGAGCAAGAATGAGAAACAGGAGGGCAAGAAAGCCTGCGACCAAAGAACTGTTCGGATGCAAGCTCTCATGGAAAGCGAATAAAAAAACACCGGTCATAAGAGAAAGAACCAACAAAAACAACGAGGGAAGCAACAATCTCGTGAGGGTATGGATGCGCATGTTCTTTCTGCGCATTTCCTCCAGGTAGAGCGGATTGATTCCGTATCGCTTTTGGGTAGCCAAAAATGCCAGCCATTTCTTTTGGGAATAAGCTTGTCCGAAAAATATAAATTTGCTTCCCTTTTTTTCAAGCAGGTTCTTGCTTCCGCATTCGCATTCCCCATCTTTTGGGGCGCGCAAACAATTCAGGCAGAGCATCGCATCACCCACACTTATTATACATCAAGCTTCCGGCAATTCCAAGTGGGAGGTTATTTTTTATGAAAAAAGAAGGTGAGGGACATCCAGACGCCGATGACGATGAGAAAAACCTTGAATGTTTCGATGAACACAAACAGCAAACAAATCAGACAGAGGAGGAGATAAGCAGATATGAGAATGATATCGAAATAAAAGAACCTAATCCTGTAAACGCCTTTTAAGATCAGCACTTCTGCGATTACTATCAGAATGGATAGAAAAAAGATGATGTCTCCAAAAATCCAAAAAAGCAGATACGATAGGATGAAAGTTATCAACCAAAAGTAATTGTTCCAAAAATGTTTCATAATATCCCCCTACTCTACAATATTATTCAGGGGAAATAAATATGTGCCGCAAGAAAGAAAAAAACGCCTAGCGGCGTTTCAGAGCGTTGACAAAGTCAACGCTCATTTAATTTTAATATAGACATATTTAAAAAGTGGGAGAAAAGGATTTATATTATCTATTTATTATATCATTTTGTTATAAAATAACTAATATTTTATACTATAGTGGGNNAAAAAATAAAACTACTCTTTTAGGATTTCCTAAAAAAGTAGTTTGTCAACAGGCTGAAACGCCTAGCGGCGTTTTTAGTCCTTTTCTGCTTTTCCGTCGGAACCGAAAACGGTGATTTTGTTTCTCACCACTTCCGCTATCCCTTTTGTTGCGGGGCCGATGATTTTGCGCGGATCATAAACCTTGTCGTCCTTGGCCAGCACTTCGCGAACGAGTTTTGAAAAAGCTTGTTGGCATTCCGTGTTGACATTAATCTTGGTGGTCCCGCAAGCAATCGCGCGTTTTATCTGCTCATCGGGAATGCCCGTCCCTCCGTGAAGAACCAGGGGAAGGTTCGTCGCGTTCTTGATTTCTTCCATTTCCTTGAATCCGAGTTTCGGTTCAGCTTTGTAAGGCCCATGGACGCTTCCCAATGCCGGAGCCAGGCAATCAATGCCGGTGGCTTTCGAAAGCTCGACGCATTCGTTCACGTCCGCGTAGATGACGCCCGAAGCAACGACGTCGTCTTCCTGTCCGCCGATGGTTCCGAGTTCCGCTTCGACGGTTACGCCCCTGGCGTGGGCATACTCCACGACTTCCTTGGTGATTCTGATGTTTTCTGCCAGCGAATGCTTGGAAGCGTCAATCATGACGGAAGTGAAACCCGCGTCAATCGCCTTTTTGCAGGCCTCAAAACTCGAGCCGTGGTCCAGATGCAGGGCCACGTCCACGGTGACCTGCAAATCCTCAAGCAGCCCCTTGACCATGCCCGTGACCGTTTTATAACCGCCCATGTACCTGGCGGCGCCTTCGGAAACGCCCAGGATGACGGGAGCGTTCATCTCTTCCGCAACCGTCAGAATCGTTTTAGTCCATTCAAGATTGTTGATGTTAAACTGGCCGACGGCATATTTTTCTTCCTTCGCTTTCTCAAGCATTTTTTTCATATTTACCAAAGCCATATGTTAACCCTCCTTCTTCGGCTTGATTTACTTTTCCAGTATAAAATATCCGAACCCCAGGCATCCGCAGCCAATGTGTGCGCCGACTGCCGGGGTGACGGGATGCAGTTCGACCGCAACCGCATTCGGACAGTTTTCGCGGAAGTAAGCGACAAGTTCTTTTGCTTTCTCTTCCGCAAGCGTATGTTCCACAATAATTTGCACCCGCTTCGCATCCTGGATTTCTTCCATGAACATTGCTTTTGCGACCTCCAGAGCCCTTCTCTGCGTGCGAACCTTAACTTTGGGAACAATTCTTCCCTGCTTGTCAAGTTCCAACACCGGTTTAATCTTTAGGAGACTCCCTACAAAACCGGCTGCCCCGCTCAGCCTACCGTTTTTGACCAGGTATATCAGGTCGTCAACCACAAAATAGGCGTGGCTGTTTTCCACAAGATGCCGGCAATGTTCCAATATTTCCGGAACTGATTTCCCCGCATCTGCCAGCCTCTTGGCTTCGACAGCTATGAACCCCTGAAAATAAGTCGCGGTTTTGGTGTCCACGACATGGATGTTCAGCCGTCCCCGATATTCGTCCTGCAAGTTTTCGAACATTTGCCCAATCGAACTCAGTTGGTAAGAAATCGAACACATAATCACGTCCGTATAACCTTCCGAAATAAGCCGGTCAAACAAAGCCATGGCTTCGCCGACAGTCGGGGCGGAAGTGGAAGGAATCACGGGTGAACTCTTTAATTTTTCATAAAATTGATCGGCTTTGATATCAACGCCGTCGACATAATGCTCTTCCCCAAAATTAATGATTGATCGCAGAACCGGTATTCCGGGGTCATATCCCAAATAATCCAATCCGGCATTGACATCCGAGACAACTGCAATTTTACTCATAATGGCCTCCATTTTAGACCATTATACCATTAAAGCGCACGTTCTTCAATAAAAATCTATAAATCCCTGCTGCTGAAAAGCCATTTCCCAAACCATAAAAAAAACTACTGTTGCCAGTAGTTTCAGAGCGTTGACAAAGTCAACGCTCATTTAATTTTAATATAGACATATTTAAAAAGTGGGAGAAAAGGATTTATATTATCTATTTATTATATCATTTTGTTATAAAATAACTAATATTTTATTCTGTAGTGGGAAAAAAAACTACTCTTTTAGGATTTCCTAAAAAAGTAGTTTGTCAACAGGCTGAAACTACTGTTGCCAGTAGTTTAGGTTTCAAGATATTTTCCGAGGAAGGCGCTCGTCATATCCGCGAGCATTTTTTCTGCTTCCACAATTGTATCTTCGCCGATGACGATCACCGCTCCGATGATGTCGCCGTATACGGTAATCGGTTTCAATACCGCAGCGGAATTGATGACCAGGTTGTCGGCAACATCCAAGCCCTCATTTTTTTCAACTATCTGCGTGGTTTTTTTCTGGATTCTTTCATCCAGCCGTAGATCGATCTTCTTGCCCACGACATCTTTTCTGAAATTGCCGGCCGCGGCTATAATTCTTTCCGTATCGGTGATGATGATTTCCTTTTTATTGGCTGCATAGACGGCATCAACATAATGAATGATGAAATTATGGATGCTTTCTATATGTGAATATTTTTTGAGAATAATTTTATCTGTTCCGTCGGTATATATTTCCAAAGAATCTCCTTCTCTGATCCTTAAATTTCTTCTGATTTCCTTAGGAATCACTATTCTCCCCAAATCATCGATTCGTCTTACGACTCCGGTTGCTTTCATTGTTTCACCTCGCTAGTAATATTATTAGAAATTTAGTATATCTTATACCAGTTTTTTCTCGCATTCAAGCAATTTGCTCAGCATGAAAATCCAATCTTTGGACTTCGGTTGTTTTCTGATCTTGATTATCAATTGTCGTCTCTTGTACTCGAAAAGGATGTCGGGGCTGATTTCCGTCGCCTTCATGAACATCGTTTCGGCGGATATCAAAGCGGTTTTTTCTTTGGATATCACGGCCATGACCATGTTCCGGGTTTCCAGAACTTCTTTGATCCCATAACGTTTAAGCAGGCTCTGCAGATATCTTTCCTCAATGTAAGTCAGGATTTCTTCGTTGAGCTTTCCAAAGCGGTCTGTTAATTCCTGGATTACCTCCTCCTTGTCTTTCTTGTTTTTGACTCTGTGAATTTCTTTGTGAATTAAGATTTTTATTTCGTCATCGCTGACATAGGATTCGTCAACATGTTTGGAAACATTGATCAAAACGGGTTTTTCTTCCTCTGGGGGCGGATTGTTGCGGGCCTTGTTGATGGCCTCGCTCAACAGTTTCATGTACATGTCGAGCCCGACCGTATCGATGAAACCGGATTGTTCCTTCCCCAGAATGTCGCCAGCGCCGCGGATGGCAAGATCGCGCACGGCTATTCTGTAGCCTGAACCGAGGCTGGTGAATTCTTTGATTGCGGAAAGGCGTTTCGCGGCTTCGTCGGTCAGAACCTTGTTTTTCCCGTACATCAGATAGGCGTAAGCCACCCTGTCGGTTCTACCCACACGCCCACGGATTTGGTAAATCTGCGAGAGCCCCAGATACTCTGCCCCGTCGATGATCAGGGTGTTGGTGTTCGGAATGTCGATTCCCGTTTCAATGATCGTCGTACAGAGCAGGACGTCGCACTCGCGGTCGATGAAGGCCTGGACAGCATCCTCGAGCTGATTTTTCGTCATCTTGCCATGGGCGACGCCGATTCTCGCTTCCGGAACCAACAAACGCAGTTTCCGATGTAGATTGTCGAGGTCTTCGATTCTGTTGTGAAGATAGAAGACTTGGCCGCCCCGGGCGATTTCGCGATAAACCGCTTCTTTGATGACAATGTCGTTTTCCTCAAGCACATAGGTTTGGATGGGATAGCGGTCTTTGGGCGGGGTTTCGATCAGGCTTAGTTGCCTGAGGCCCACGATTGCCATCTGAAGAGTCCGGGGGATCGGAGTCGCCGTCAGCGTGAGCACGTTTACGTTTGCTTTCAGGCGTTTGATTTTTTCTTTGTGGACGACTCCGAACCGCTGTTCCTCGTCGACGATTAACAACCCCAAATCCTTTGCCCTGACGTCGTTGCTCAGGATGCGGTGCGTGCCGATCAATATGTCGACCATGCCTTTACCGAAATCAACGACGAGCTCTTTCTGTCTCTTTTTCGGAACCAACCGGTTCAGCAGTTCGACTCTGATTCCGTATTTTTCAAACCTTTCCTTGAAGCTGAAGAAATGCTGGCGCGCAAGAATGGTCGTCGGCGCCAAATATAACACTTGCTTTCCGGAATAAACGGTTTTGAAGGCGATTCTCATCGCGATTTCCGTCTTTCCGTAGCCCACGTCCCCGCAAATCAGCCGGTCAACAATTTTCCCGGCTTCCATATCCCTTTTTATTTCTTCGACCGCTTTGACCTGGTCGGGAGTTTCCTCATACGGAAAATCGCTTTCGAAAAGTTTCTGATATTCGCTGTCGGGAGGATATTTGAAGCCCCGCAGCTGTTCCCTCTTGGCCTGCAAAGCGAGAATGTCTGCGGTGATGTTTTCCAGTTTTTCCTGGATTTTCTTTTTCTTGCGTTCCCACTCGCCCTTGCCGATGCTGGTGAGCTTCGGAATGACTCCCTCCCTGCCCTGGTATTTTTCCAAAAGCGTGATTTTTTCAACGGCGATATAAAGTTCCATGTTGGCATATTGAAGAACGATATAATCGTTCCTCACATCCTGGAGTTCAACGGTTTTTATTCCCAAATAGCGACCGATTCCGTAATCGTAGTGGACGACATAATCGCCGATTTCCAAATCCTCCTTCGAAGAAATCGGTTCCGTATGCTGGATCACGCTCCTGAATTTAGCTTTCGGAACTTTGAAGCGCTTGAAGATCTCCTCTTCGGTAAAGACTTCCAGTTTGCCCAAGAATCCGAAGCTGAGCGCATTTTCCGAACGGATCAGATTGACTCCCGGAACCAATTCCCGGAAAGAGGCTATCCTTCTATGGTCGATTTCATTTTCCCGAAGAATTTCTCCAAGGAGATTCAATCTTTCTTCAGCATAGAAAGCAAAAACATAGGTTTTTTCCGGATTGGCTTTAAGATCGCTGACCAATGCTTTCACATCGTTCTGATAATCGACGACCGCGGTTCCGCCGATGTCAAAGAGGCCATCCAGAGCCAGGTCCGGGAAGGTTTTTCTGAACTCGCTCAGGAAGATTTTCTTGGGCGTGTGATGAAAGAGGTTATGGAAGTCGAAAAAGAAAAACAAATTGAGACCATCCGGAATCGATATCTGTTCCAGGTAATTTTCCAAATCGATCCTTAGCTGCTCATAATTGTCCTTAATTCTCTGATAATCTTCATAAAAAACTTTTTTGGTTTCCGTATATTCCAGAATCGTCGTAAAGTTTTCATCGAAATAATTGATGTATTTAATCAATCTCTCGGGATTGTTGTGGTTTTCAAGATCCGCCAAATCAGATTTTAAGAATTCCGGCATTTCTTTGGCATCATCTTTTATTCTTTTCAGCGCTTCCGCCTTTTCTTCTTCGCCATAGAAGATTTCGTCAAGGGGAAAAATCAGCACTTCATCCGCGCTCCCGATGCTCCGTTGCGTTTCTGGATCAAATACCTTGATTTTTTCGATTACTGTATCAAAGAGATTGAGTCGGAAAGGCGCTTCGGAGAAAAGGGGAAAGATGTCGATGACTTCGCCCCGGATGCTGAATTCTCCGACAAGCGAAGTCGTCGGGACGCGTTTGTATCCGAGCGCTATCAATTTTAGAACAAAATTATCGAGATTTATTTCATCGCCTTCCCTTAGCGCAAACATCGCTTCCCTGAATCTTTTTTTCGGAAAAACAGGGCGGAGCAGCGCCTGCGGATGGGTGACAATGATCTTTTTCTTTTCCGTTAAAAGGCTGTGGATGGTGCTGAGCCGCTCATTTTTTAATTCTGAACTCGCCGCCAAGAGTTCCGCTGCCACGATTTCGTCAGCGACATAGAGATTGACATCATCGTAACCTGCGAGCTTGCAGAAGGATTCGTAAGCAAGATTGGCTTTGTAGGGATTGCTTGCAACATAGAAGACATTGTCGCCACCCTCAAGGAACGACAAATAGGTTAACAGATATCCGTGATGCGGAGTGATGCTGTTAACCAAATAATTGTACCTATTCTCTTGAAGCGCGGTTAAAAAATCCCGAACGGATTTTTCTCTAGCATATAAATCTACTATGCTGTTCATTCCAATCTCCTAGTTGTAGCGGCCCATGAACTCATCAAAACTGTGGCTGATGAGGTAATCGAACATCTCCATTGCTTTCGAAATTGCCAGGTCGATTGCAATCGCCCCGTCTCCTTTCGGCTCTGATAAAACATATTCGACGCTGTCGGACATGGGGGAGCCGATTCCGATTCTAATCCGTTTTATCTCTTCCGTATTCAGGGTTTCGATAATGTGCTTGATTCCCTTATGTCCTCCGGACGAGCCCCCTTTCCTGATTCTGATTTTTCCCTCGGGCAAATCCATGTCATCATAGATAACCACGATCTCTTCGGGAGCAATTCCGTAATACTTCATCGCGGCAAGGACAGCCCCTCCCGAGAGGTTCATGTAGGTTTGCGGTTTCAGGAGGATTATTTTTTTTTCGTTGCGCACGAATTCCGCAACCTCCGCCCGCAAATCTTTTTTCAGCTGAAAACGTTCGCCCAATTCTTGCGCGAGCCTGTCCAGAAACATAAACCCGATGTTATGCCTTGTTTTTTTGTATTTTCTTCCGGGATTCCCCAATCCAACAAGCATCAGCATATTTCCACCTCACGGGGATTTTACAGGAGATTCCTCATTTCCCTTCCTTTGACTTGCATTCTGTAACAGCAAATGACGTTTTCCAGAAGCGAAGCAATCGTCATCGGTCCCACTCCCCTCGGAACCGGGGTTATGTAGGATGCAATCTCCTTGACTGCAGCAAAATCAACATCGCCGACTATTTTTCCTTCGACTTTGTTGATGCCAACGTCAATGACGACGGCTTCTTTTTTCACCATGTCGGCGGTGATGAATTTCGGTTTGCCGACCGCTGCGACCAAAATGTCGGCCTTTCTTGCCAATTCTTTCAGATTTGTGGTTCTTGAATGAGCGACAGTCACCGTCGCGTTCTTCTGCAGAAGCAAAAGCGCCAAGGGCTTACCGACAAGATTGCTGCGTCCGATCACGAGGGCATTCTTCCCGCTCAAATCGATGAAGTATCTTTGCAGGAGCGTGATGACTCCCTTGGGCGTCGCGGGGAGAATAGCCTCCATGCCGTTAAAAAGCCGCCCTTGGTTAATGATGGTTAGTCCGTCAACGTCTTTTTTCGGGTCGATGGCGTTGATGATGAGATCCTGCTCCAAATGGGAAGGCAGAGGGAGCTGCACCAAAATTCCGTTGACTGAATCGTCCCTGTTGCAGTCCTCGATGATTTGCAGGACCTCCTTTTGCGTCGCGTTTTCACTCAGATAATAATCCCTGACTCCTATCCCCGCATCGTTGCAGGCTTTGATTTTGTTCCGGACATAAACTTGGCTGGCAGGGTCTTTTCCGACCAAAATGATGGCAAGCGCGAGCGGCTCGGGCAGTTTCGAAACCTCCTCGGCCACCCTTTTTACAATCATTTCCGATGTTTTCTTTCCATCTAAAATCATAAAAAACCTCTCCTATAGATAGATTCCCATTAAATTATACAACATATATTGGAAAAATACCATCAGAAATTAAACGATGACGAATTCACCGTGTTTGCAATCGACGAGATAATCGCGATTGGGTTGCATGGCTTCATTGATGACCGCTTTCGCAAGCAATGTTTCGATTTCCTTTTGGATGTATCTTTTCATAGCTCTTGCCCCATATTCATGGGAATAGCTTTCGTCCAATATCTTCCTTTTTGCGGCTTCAGAGAAGTTTACCCGGTAATGCTGCTCTTTCAGTCTCTCCGCCAATTCGCCCAATATTTTATCAACGATCTGGAATTGAACCTCTTTGGAAAGGGGATTGAAAATCACGATTTCGTCGATTCTATTGATGAATTCAGGCTTGAAGGTCTGTTTGACCAAATTCTCGACCAGTGATTTGTTTTCGTTCCTAAGCAAAAATTTGCTTCCCAGATTGGATGTCATGATGATGATTGTGTTTTTGAAATCGACCACCCTGCCCTGTGAATCGGTGAGTCTGCCGTCGTCCAAAATCTGCAATAAAAGATTAAAAACATCGGGATGGGCTTTTTCTATTTCGTCAAAAAGGACAATCGAATAGGGGCTCCTCCTCACCTTTTCGGTAAGCTGGCCACCCTCTTCGTATCCCACATAGCCCGGAGGCGCTCCGATCAAGCGGCTCACGGCGAATTTTTCCATATATTCGCTCATGTCGATGCGGATGATGCGGTCTTCGCTGTCAAACAAAGCTTCCGCAAGACTCCTCGCGACCTCGGTCTTCCCGACGCCCGTCGGCCCCAGAAACATGAAGGAACCGATTGGACGGCGCTGATCTTTGATGCCAGCTCTTTGTCTGATAATTGCGTCCGCCACCAACTCAAGCGCCTCATCCTGCCCCTTCACGCGCCGCTTAAGAACATCATGCAGATTCAGTACCTTGTCCTTTTCTCCCCTGACGATTCTCGAAACAGGGATATTGGTCGCTCGCGAAACGATTCTTTGGATTAATTCTTCGGAAACGACTTCGGAAAGCAAAGTGGTTTCTCTCTTGAGTTGGAGGGTTTCTAGTTTCTTTTCCAACTCGGGAATCACTCCGTATTTAAGTTCGGACGCGCGTTTATAGTCGCCCTGATTGAAAGATTTGTCCAGTTCGTGCTTTGCTTCTTCGATTCTTTTCTTTATGTCTTTCGCTTCGGAGATTTTATTTTTTTCATGCTGCCATCTTTCACGCAGTTCGGCCGTCTTCCTTTTCAAATCTTCGAGTTCTCCCTGCAGTTTCTTGAGCCTTTCCTTGCTTGCTTGATCTTTCTCTTTTTCCAAGGCCAGCTTTTCGATTTCAAGTTGGGTCAATCGCCTTTGGGCTTCGTCAAGCTCGCCCGGCATCGAATCGATCGCCATCCGGATTGTTGAACAGGCTCCATCGATTAAATCAATGGCTTTATCGGGTAAAAAACGGTCGGTAATGTAACGGTTCGCAAGCACCGCCGCGGCGACTATCGCCCCGTCGGTAATCGTCACCCCGTGATGAGTTTCATACCTTTCCTTCAGCCCCCTCAGGATGCTGATGGTATCTTCAACGGTGGGTTCTTGGACCAACACCGTTTGGAAGCGTCTCTCCAAAGCTCTATCTTTTTCGATGTACATTCTGTATTCATTCAGAGTCGTCGCGCCGATGCAATGGATTTCACCTCTTGCCAGCATTGGTTTGAGCATGTTCCCGGCATCGAGGGCCCCTTCCGCCCTGCCAGCGCCGACAATCAAATGGATTTCGTCGATGAAAAGAATGATTCTGCCGTCGCTTTCTTTGATATTGTTCAGCACGGCCTTCAATCTTTCTTCAAACTCGCCCCTGAATTTGGCGCCTGCCACCAGCGCTCCCATATCAAGTTCATAAACCGTCTTGTTTTGGAGCGTTGCCGGCACGTCGTTTTTTGCTATTCTCATCGCCAAACCTTCAATCACCGCGGTTTTTCCAACCCCGGCTTCGCCGATTAAAATGACGTTGTTTTTGGTTTTTCTGCCCAAAACCTGTATTATTCTCCTGATTTCTTCGTCGCGACCGATCACAGGGTCAATTTTGCCCGTACGTGCTTCTTCGACTATGTCCCGGCCAAATCTTTTCAATATATCCTTATCTTGGCTGTAGTCTTCCATTTGCATAGTTTCACCCTCTTTCTATTGTTAGCACTCTACCACGCTGAGTGCTAAAAATATTATAATACTTTCATTTTTGTTTGTCAACCAAAGAACAAAAAAAAGGGAAGTCGTCTTCCCTTTCATATCAATTTCGCAACGATGTTTCTGGCTATCCAGACGCCGTTGGCTGCGGCCTGCGCCAACCCCCGCGTGATTCCGGCGCCATCTCCGCCGACATAGAGGTTCTTGATTGCGGTTTGGAAATCCGAGCCGACGACGGGCCTCGCGCTGTAGAATTTGGCTTCCACTCCGTAAAATAGGGTGTGGTCGCTCGCGATTCCCGGCGTGACATTGTTTAAGGCCTCCATCATTTCGATCAAACTCTTCATCGTGTTGTAGGGCAGGACCAGCCCTAAATCCCCGGGCACGGCTTCTTTTAAAGTGGGCGTCACAAAGCACTCTTTGATGCGCTTGGCCGTCGACCTGCGCCCTTTCAGGATGTCCCCGTAGCGCTGAACGATTACCGAACCGTTCGCGAGCTTGTTTGCAAGTTTGGCAACCTCGTAAGCAAATTGGTTGGGATTGTTGAAGGGTTGGTCGAATTCGTGGGAAACCAGCAAAGCAAAATTGGTGTTCTCCGTTCCCAGCTTTTCGTCCCGGAAGGCATGACCGTTCACCAGGACCACACCGTCCTGGTTTTCGACAACCACATGCCCGCTCGGGTTTGCACAAAATGTCCTAACCGTTGTGCCGACGCTGGTATTGAAAATGAATTTCCCTTCGTAAAGGTGATTGTTGATGTCTTCCATGACAATGTTGTTGGTTTCGACGCGGACGCCGATGTCCACCTGGTTGTTGATGAACTCGATGTCATGGGACTCCAATGTTTTCTGAAGCCACATCGCACCTTCTCTGCCGACGCCGAGAACGACCGCTTCCGCATGGATTCTGTCCCCGTTTTCGGCTTCGACTCCGACCGCCTTCCCCTCTTTTACAATCACATTCACTATTTTTGTCTGGAAAAGGTAGTCGACGCTGCCTTTCATGGTTTCATAAATGTTTTTCATGATTTTCAGATTTTTCTCCGTGCCGAGATGGCGCACCCGGGCACGAAGCAATTTCAGTCCGGCGCCGATCGCTTTCCTTTCGATGGCCTTGACGGCATCCGTGTTGGGATCGGTGATTTCCGAATCAGCTCCATGTTCCAAATTCACCTGGTCGACATATTTGATTAGCTCCAAAAGAAGGGAGCTGTCTAAGTATTCGCCCATCCAGCCGCCGTATTCGCTGGTGATATTATACTTCCCGTCGGAAAAAGCGCCGGCTCCGCCGAAACCCGTGGTAATAGAACAGGAGGGGCGGCAGCCACTGTAGCCGTTTTTGTCGGTCGGGCATTTATTGATTTTCTTCTGCAAGATCGGGCATTGGCGGTTATAAATATCATTTCCTCTGTCGACCAACAGAACTTTCAGATTCGGGGCTTTCTTCATCAATTCGTAAGCGCAATAAATCCCCGTCGGCCCTGCTCCGACAATTATGCAATCATATCTTTTTTCCATGTTCTCTCCCGTCTTTTATTTTTCCCCGATATTTATTTTAACACAATTCCGAATTATTGTAAATGGACCTATTTTACCTATTTCCCGCCAAAAGCGGCTTTGATAAAGGCCCGGAAAAGCGGATGCTCGCGGTTCGGACGTGAAAGGAATTCGGGATGGAATTGGCAGGCCACGAAGAAGGGATGGTTCATCAGTTCAATCACTTCAACGATCCCCTCGTCCCGGCTCCTTCCGGAAAAAATCATGTCGCTTCCGCGGAAAAGCTCCGCATATTTATTATTGAATTCATAACGGTGCCGGTGCCTTTCGAAAATCGTTTCTTGGCCGTAAATTTCCCGCGCTTTGGTTCCGGGAAGCAACTCGCAAGGATGGAGCCCCAAACGCATGGAAGCGCCGTTCTTTCTGAGGTCGATGAGCGGAAGGTCCGCATCCTGTTTCAGTTCCCGCGAAGTCGCGTTTTTCAGACCCAACACATTGACGGCAAATTCAACAATCGCAAGCTGCATTCCGAAACAAATCCCGAGATAGGGAATTTTCTGTTCGCGCGCATATTTAATCGCAGCAAGGATGCCTTCTATGTGCCTTTCCCCGAAACCACCGGGAACGACGATGCCGTCGTAGCCCCGCATCAGTTCGGAAACATTGTCAGCCTCGACCTTTCCCGAATCAATCGCCACGGTCTCGACTTCGACTCCGTTGGCATAGCCCGCATGCTTCAAGGCTTCGTAAACGGAAATGTAGGCATCCTTCAGGGAGGCGTATTTTCCGACCAGGGCGATTTTTGCTTGCTTTTTCAAGCCCTTAATGTCTGTGACCATTTTCCGCCATTCCGCCAAGTCCAATGCTTCGGTCTCAAGCCCGAAATGCTCACAGATGAGCCCGTCTATGTTTTGTTCTGCCAGCATCAACGGCACTTCGTAAAGCACGTCGCAATCAAAAGCTTCAATGACGCATTCTTTCTTGACGTCGCAGAAGAGGGCGATTTTATCTTTGTGGGCATCGGAAAGCCTTTTTTCCGTCCGAAGTATGATCAAATCCGGGATGATTCCCAAAGAGCGGAGTTCCTTGACGCTGTGCTGCGTCGGTTTCGTTTTCAATTCTTGGGACGCCGCGAGATATGGAATCAATGTATTATGGATGTACATCGTGTTTTTGTATCCGACATCGCGTCTGAATTGTCTGATCGCTTCCAAAAAGGGCAGGGATTCGATGTCCCCGACCGTTCCTCCGATTTCCGTTATCACGACGTCGGCTCCGCTGTGCCGTGCCGCGTCATGCAACGCTTCCTTGATTTCGTCGGTGATGTGGGGAATGACCTGGACGGTCGCCCCATCATAGACGCGGTTGCGTTCTTTTTCAATGACCCGCAAATAAATTTTTCCTGTGGTGACGCTCGCGTATTTATTTAAATTTTCGTCGATGAAGCGCTCATAATGTCCCAAATCGAGGTCGGTTTCGGCGCCGTCGTCGGTAACGAAGACTTCGCCGTGTTGTAGGGGCGACATGTTCCCCGGATCCACATTGATGTAGGGATCGAACTTCTGCATAAATACCTTCAATCCCCGGCATTTAAGCAATCGGCCGATTGATGAGGCATTGATTCCCTTCCCCAAACTGGAAGCAACTCCGCCGGTTACGAAAATGAATTTGGTTTTCATGTTATCCTCCAACATCTAAAAAATATAAAAAAGTCCTCAAGCTTGGTTGAGAACTTTTGCGGCTCTTTTATATTATATCAAATTTAAAATTCTAGGCAAGGGTTATTTTTTAGATTTCATCGCCAAACTCATCGTCATCTTCGCCAAGCTCGAGGAACTCCTCATCTTCGTCCAAATCGTCAAACTCATCGAGCAGATCGTCTTCGATGTCGTCCTCTTCATCCTCGTCTTCATCCAGCGAAAGCAATTCCTCTTCGATTTCGTCATGCTCTACCTCATCCTCATCGTCATCGTCGGTGCTGTAAATTTCGCCTTCTTTATATATGGTGTCGTCTTTGAGCTCATGCATGAGGACGTCTTCGTCGTATTCGTACAGGTCTTCAAGCAAACTTCCGTCCTTATCCAGAAGGGACGAAGGTTGACGGTTTTTCAAATCCCAGACTTTATTGCCGTGTTTATCCTCGCCGCAACAAACAAAATAACCGCTGAGCATAAAGTCCATCTGAAACTGGGCCAGGGCCTTTTTTTCTTTCTTTATGTCAAGGCCTTTGACCTCAAACACGTCCTTCGCGATTCTGGCAAGCGTCCGCGGTTTCCTTTTTGATTTCATTTCTCGCAAAGCAATTTCTATAAGTGAATCGTTCATATCCATGCCTCCGTTGCATTATTTTAACCCAATCGGGACGCTTTTTCAAGTCCCTATCATAACAAAAAGAAAATAATTAGAATGATTGCTCCCGGCAATCTGAAGAGAGTGACGAAGAGGATTGTCCAGAGATTGACGGGAATGTTGATGTTAATGAAAGAGCCCAGCAGATTGATTCCGAAAATGATGACCAAAGCGATTGTTAAAGACTTGAAGAGCCATTTGAGAAAAGCTTTCATTTGCATCACCCATTAAAATATATGGGACAACACTCTATTATATGCCTAGCTGTTCAGTTTTCTCAAAAGACCATAATCCGTGCGGTCAAAATTCAGGGGCGTGACCGAAATGTACCCATTGTGAATCGCCCAGACGTCGCTTCCGACATTTTCCTCTCTTTCGCGGTGGTGTTTGCCTTTTTGGAAAAAGAATCCCTTGGGGCTCAAGTCAAAACGAGTATCATAATGATTGTTACCTTGGAAGGTAAGTTTTATCCCCTTCGTTTCTTCCGGAACATTCACATTGTATAAATCCCCTTTTTCAAGCAGCCCTTCGGAAAGAATGAATTCCATAATCGCGTCAAATTCGGAAACGATTGTGTCGAAGGTGTGCCAGACCGTTGAGAAAGCCAATCCTTTTTTCCCGAGCAGTGCCGCTTCCGTGGCGGCCGCACAGGTTCCCGAATAAAGGATGTCCTCCCCGAGGTTCAGACCCCTGTTGATTCCGGAAAAGACAATGTCGAAATCCCAGCCAAAGCCGAACCGGGCGGCGCGAACGCAATCCGCGGGGGTGGAATCCAAGCTGTATGCTTCCACATCCCCCAAATCAAACTTCTCCAGCTTCAATCCGGAGCGGATGTTGATGCCATGGCTTTTTCCGCTCTGCTCGCGAGCGGGAGCCAGAACTTTCACCTCGCCGTATTTTTTTGAAAGCCTCACAAGTTCCCAAAGGCCCTTGGACCGAATGGAATCATCGTTCGTGACAAGTATCTTCATCAAAACACTCCCGGATTGCTTTGTTTGTATTCTTTGAGCAAATTGTCGGCATCCTTAAGCAGGGTTTTCATCTCCTTTTTGCTTCGGACCAGGGCGCCCGCTGCTTGTTTATGCCCGCCTCCGCCGTATTTCTCCGCAAGCCCGTTGATCGCCACATAGCGGGAGCGAATTCTCACCCTGTAGGTTCCGTCCTCGCTTTCGATAAAGAAGAGCCAAATCAAATGGTCTTTGATGCTGTCGAGGAGATTCACCAGCGCGGAAGCGTCGCTCACGGAAACGCGGTGCCGCCTGCAGAGCCTTTTGGTTATTTTGAAATGAGCGACTCCGTTTTCGGTTGCTTTGAAATGGTTCAGAACATGTCCCTGAAGTTTAAGAATGTTTTTGTCTTTCAGATAGAGATGGGAATATATTTCCTCAATGTTGATGTCCCGCTCGAGAGCGAGCGCCACCAAGCGCATGAAAGGCCCGTCGATGTTGTTGTAACGGAAGCGTCCGGTGTCGGTGACGAGCCCCGTGAATAGGGCCTTCGCCGCGGCATCGGTCAACACGAGTTCGTCAGAAAAAGTATCGTACAAGTCAAGAATAATCGCGCAGGTCGCCGGCAAATCCTCGCGGACATAATTGATGGTTCCGTAGTCATCCACCGGAATGTGATGGTCAATTTTAATGATTTCCTGGGCAACCCCCGCGTGATTGCTGTCAATCCTGTCAAAAGTGGCGGTGTCGACCACGATCAAAAGCGAATTCCTGCAAATTTCTTCGTCCTCTTCCTCATCCTCGGTGCCGATGAATTCCAGATAATCAGCTTTTGAGCCTCCGAAGCTATAAACCTTTTTATCAGGAAAACTCGCTCTGAGAATTTCCCGCAAACCAATCGAACTTCCCATGCAATCTCCGTCGGGTTTCACGTGACGGACAATGACGATGCTGTCGTGGGCCTTGATTCTTTCCAATATGCTTTTTTTAATTTCCAATTCCATTTTCGTTTTCCTTTACTAAATTGTTCAAATCTTCGAGCATGCGGTCGGCATCCCGGAAGGATTCCAAGGTTGCGCCGCTGGCCAAAAGATGCCCTCCGCCGCCATATTTTACGGCGATTGGGTTAATATTATACTTGTTTGAGCGTATTTCCGCAAGCACTCTCCCGCTTTCGGGATCCTCAGTGAAATTCACCCAGACATTGACGCCCCTGATACCGCCCATCACGTTGACCATGCCGCGGGAAGCGGTAAAGGCGTCGAGCCCGTATTCTTTGAGTTCTTTGGCGGTTGTTTTGATGTAGGCAACGTTATTTTCCGTGAGCCTGAACTTCAGGATAAACTCCGCCCTCAACTTCGCGAGTTCCAGATCTTCGAGATATAAATTCCCGTACACTTCGGAAAGCGAAAAGCCGTGCCCGAGCAGTTTCGCGGCGTTCTCAAAGGTTCTCGGCGTGACGGAATCGTACCGAAAACGCCCGCTGTCGGTGACGATGCCCGCGAAAAGAGCTTTGGCGCCTTTTTCCGTGAGCGCAAGACCGTGTTCAAAAATCAAGTCAGCTATGAGCCCCGCGCAGCTCTCATAGCTTGTATCCACCAATTCCAAATCGCCATAACTAGTCCCCGACAGATGGTGGTCGATTTTTATCAAGAAATCACCCGACCGGTAGCGGGGATCGCTGATCAAACTTTCATCAGCGGAATCCAAAACGACCACCAATGCCCCCCGGTAATCACCGTCCCCAACCTCGTCCATCCTTCCGAGGAATTTGAATTTTTCGCTTTCGTCCCCGGTTACAAGCACCCTTTTCTCGGGATAGGTCGCAGACAGGGCTTCTTTTAAACCGATTTGGCTTCCGATCGCATCGCCGTCGGGCCGGCTGTGGCGGTGGATGATAATGGTGTTGTATTCTTTAAATTTCTTAATGATTTTTTTCATAACTGACTCCTGAATATTTTATTATAACAATATTTATGAAAAAAGCAAAGAAAATCACCTTCGAAATAATAAAAGGAATAATTTCCAACTTCGGACATAGAAATTAATAGGAGGGATTATCTTGGCCGTAATAGCCCACAACGAGGCGGAAGTCAAACTTCTGGCGAGATTGATGCGAGCGGAAGCAGAGAGCGAAGGAAAATTGGGAATGCTGATGGTGGGAAACGTCGGCGTCAACCGGGTCAGGGCCAATTGCCTGGACTTTGTAAACATCAGAACGATCACCCAAATGGTCTTTCAAAGACCCGGGGGTTTTGAGTCGACGCTCTACGGATATTTCTACCAAGCTGCTAGAGAAGTGGATATCCAGCTGGCCAGAAGATGCCTTAGCGGCGAAACTTTCCACCCCGCAGACCGCGCCCTCTGGTTTTACAATGCCTTCGATGAACCCTGCCGGGCCCAATGGTTCGGCCAATGGAACAGCGGGCGTTTCAAATCGCATTGTTTTTACGCTCCCGTAGAAAGCGAAAGATGTTTTTAGGAGGTTAGGATGAATTATTACCAACAGCCCTGCGGATTCACGCAGTTTCCGGCCGGATACGTAGGCAGTCCGGTGTTCGCTCAGGGACCGATGGCCGGCCAGCCTTTCGTTCCGCAGCAAATGCTCCCCGTCACGCCGGGATTTCCTGAAGGCGTGCCGTTTGTGGAGGAGTCGTACATTGAGAACATCTTGCGGCTGAACCTTGGGAAAGTCGCCACGGTTTACATGAATTTCGAAAACAGTCAATGGGGATCGAAAATCTTCAAAGGCTACCTCACGGCAGCCGGAAGGGATCACATCATTCTCAAAGACCTGCAGACTGAAACCCGCTACATTCTCTTGATGGTTTATTTGCTCTATGTTACGTTTGATGAGGATATCGAATACGAATATCCCTTCAGGGGGCAGAAAAAAAACTCTTAATGCCTTGGGCCTTAAGAGTTTTCTATTTGGTTTATAAATTCATTCACCCTGATGCCGACGAAACCGATGATGATGCTGGTAACGAGTGAGAAAAAAATCAAAAGCGCTCCGTAATAAATGATCGGAACCCCGATGCGGTAGAGTCCCTGAACGACCGCAAGCTGCGTCACGATGTGGAGGAAGCCGCCGATGACGCTGACGGATATCGGCGTAGCCACATTCCTCAACGCCTTCCATGCACAAATCATGCCGATGAAGCTCGCCAGGGATGCGCTGAAACCAATCAGAAAATTAATCGGACCTCCGTATATCAGATTGGCGAGAACGGATTTCAAAACAACCATAATCAATGTTTCCCTGTGGGAAAAGCGGTACACCCCGACCAAAATGATGATGTTCGCAAGTCCGATTTTTGTGGTCGGAAGAAAGGGAAAAGCTAGTTGTGAAATGTAGCGGTCAAAAATCGAAAGAATGACGCTGAAAGATATCAAGATGGAAATCAAGATTAATTTCTTGATATTTATTTGTTTTCGTAAATTGTCCATTATTATCACCCTTGGATAAAGCGTTTCTATTATAACACATCCGCATTGCAATTTAAATAATTTTTCGCTATAATTAACAAAACGGAGGTAATGTTATGTGCGTGTTTTGTAAAATCGCAAACGGGGAAATACCCGCTTATAAGGTTTACGAAGATGATGATTTTCTTGCTTTCTTGGACATTTCTCAAGCAACGATTGGTCACACGCTTGTGATTCCGAAAAAGCATTATGAAAATTTCTTTGCTTTGGAAGAAGAAAAGGCTGCGGATTTGATGCGCGTCGTTTCGAAAGTCAGCAAAAAACTGAAATCCGCGCTTGCTTTCGAAGCCTTCAATCTCTTAAACAACAGCGGTGCCCTGGCGGGTCAGACTGTGAATCACATTCACATCCATTTGCTTCCCCGCTATGAAAACGACGGTCTCAGAATCGAGTTTTCAGGAAAAAAACTTTCGGAAAAGGAATTTAAGGCACTTCTGGAAAAGATCAATTCAAAATGAACGGAGGGCTACCCCTCCGTTTTTTCATTCGCTTTCATTATCTTTTAAATAGTGGTATAAGGTGTTCACGGGAACTCCCGTGCCGCCGTAACGGTGTTTCGGCTCGGTCCGGAAGGCTGTCCCGGCAATGTCTAAATGCAACCATTTTGTGTTGCTTTCGATGAACTCTTCAATGAAGGCAGCTGCGCCGCTCGCGCCCATTGCCCTTCCCGTCGAGTTTTTGAGATCGGCAACTCTGCTGCTGCGAACCTGTTCGCGTATGCTTTTGTTGATCGGAAGCCGCCATAATTCCTCATTCGCCTTCCGGGAAGCCGCCATGATTTTCTCAACCTCTTCATCGCAGTTTCCGAAGAGGCCCGTGACGTGATTCCCCAAAGCGACGACGCAGGCTCCGGTAAGCGTGGCGATGTCCACCACCGTTTTGCATCCTTCTTTCTGCGCAAAGCAAACCGCGTCCGCGAGCGTGAGCCTTCCTTCCCCATCAGTCGAAATGATTTCAATCGTTTTTTTGTTCATGGCGGTTAAAACATCATCAGGAAGAAGCGCTTTCCCATCAACCCGGTTGTCGGTTGCGCAAATCACGACCTGAAGGTTTACTTTCAGGTTGTTTTTCACGGCCGCTTCAAATGCGCCGAGCGCTGCCGCGGCTCCCGCCATGTCCGATTTCATGTTGATCATGTTTGTTTTGAGAGAATAACCCCCGGTGTCATACATGATGCCCTTGCCGACAAGGCCGATTGCTTCCCCGTCGCTTCCTTTGTATTGCAGATGAATCAGCTTCGGTTCCGCATCCGACCCCTTGTTCACGCCAAGAAAGGCATTCATTCCCAGGGCTTTAATTTCATTCTTGCCGAGGATTTTCCAGGAGACGCGTTCGTCTGCCAAAGATTCCGCAAGATTTGCCGCGTATTCCGCAAGCTCCGCTGCAGACAAGCGGTTATAGGGTTTGTTGACCAAATCGCGGGTATTGGCCACCGCGGTCGAGAGATTGAACGCCTCCTCGATTGCTTGCTCAATCTCGTGTTCCGTGTCAAATTTCAAATCCAATTCGTTGTCGGTCTTTTCAGATTTCAGTTCGTCGTAAACATAGTTGTTGTCCGCCACAGCTTTTACAAATCTCCTCGCAACTTCCCCGGGCTCGAGCTCGCCCAGAAATGAATCGAAGTCGACAATCAGTTCTTTGCCGAGGCGGTAATCCACACCCGCGAGGCATTCTTCCAGTGCCTCGTAGCCATAGTCGGCTTTGTTTCCAAGTCCGATAATATAGATGATCTGATTGGGGATTTTTCCGAAAGTATAGAGTTTGTTGACTTTTCCGGTTTTAAAATCCAGGAGTTTTTCGGAAACGAGAGCATTAATTTCCCCGTCTATTTCCGGGTCAATTCTCACTTCCTCATCGATAAAAGCGCCAACAAGCAAGGGACTCTTGCTTTCCGTTTTAGTGAATGTTTTCGAAACTGTCATTGTTTACTCCCTTCCAATGTATTCTACTCCCATATAGGGAATTAAAACTTCCGGTATTTTGATGCTACCATCAGCCTCCTGGTAATTTTCCACAACCGCAACCCAGGTCCTTCCGACCGCAAGGCCGGAACCGTTCAAGGTGTGGACATATTCGGGTTTCGCGCCCTTCTCCCGGCGCAGGCGGATGTTTCCGCGGCGGGCTTGATAGTCTTCCGCATTGCTTATGCTGCCGATCTCCCGGTAGGTTTTCTGTCCGGGAAGCCAGACTTCTATGTCGTAGGTTTTTGCCATGCTCGCCCCGAGGTCCCCGGCGCATTGAGCAACAACCCTGTAGGGAATTTTTAGAAGCTGCAAGATCAATTCCGATTCCTTAAGCATTTTTTCAAGTTCGTCGTAGGAGCTTTCCGGAGCCGAGAACTTAATCAGTTCGACTTTGTTGAACTGGTGCGTTCTAATCAACCCTCTCGTGTCGCGTCCCGCGCTTCCGGCTTCGGAGCGGAAAGCCATCGTGTAGCTGCAGAAATTCAAAGGCAGGAGGTCGAAGTCGATAATCTCGTCCCGGTAGAGGTTGATCGTTGGAACTTCCGCCGTCGGGTTCAAGAACCATTCGTTTTCCGTCAGCTTGAAAGCATCTTCCTCAAATTTTGGAAGCTGGCCGGTCGCCGTCATGCTCTCGCGATTGACGATGTAGGGCGGAATGATTTCATGATAGCCGTTCCTGCTGTGGACATCCATCATGAAAGCTATCAAAGCCCGTTCCAAACGGGCGCCGAACCCTTTGTAGACGACGAAACGGCTACCCGCAATTTTTGCAGCCCGCTCAAAGTCCAAGATGTCGTGTTTCACTCCCAGCTCATAGTGGTCCTTGGGTTCGAAATCAAATTGCGTTGGCTCCATAAACCTCCTGATTTCCTTGTTTTCTGTTTCGTCCTTGCCGACCGGGACCGACTCATGCGGGAGATTCGGTGTTATCAAGAGCACATATTCAATTTCTTCTTCAAGATCTTTCAGCTTCGCGTCCAGAGCGGAGATTCTATCTCCGTATCCCGAGACTTCTTTCAATATTTCCGTGACGTCCTCGCTCTTTCTTTTCAGTTCGCCGATCAGTTTGCTGGTTTCGTTTCTCTTTCTTTTCAATTCTTCAACTTCGGCGATAATCTTCCTTCTCTCCTCGTCTTTCACTAGCAAATCCCTGAGATAACCGAAATCCTTCCCCCTTGTGTTCAGGCGTCTGATGGTTTCTTCGGGATTTTCCCTGAGTTTCCTGATGTCGAGCACGATTAATCCTCCTTCTCAGTTCTTT
>LFRY01000078.1:19920-26183 GCA_001512995.1 Acholeplasmatales bacterium DTU067 | reverse complement strand
ACACCGCTGTATTAATTGTCAACGGATTAGGGTCATTTTATACTTGAAAGTTTTCTTCTTCGTCTTTGAATTTATAATCAAGATCATAAACAATCTCTTCTTTATATTCGTCGTCGAACTCGTCCTCATCTTCGCTTCTCGGAACGACGGCAATCGAGGAAACCAGATGCCCTTCGTTCAGCTTGATGATGCAGACTCCCTGCGTGTCTCGCCCGACCGTCAGAATCTGGTCGAGATGCGTCCGGATGACTATGCCTTTGTCTGTGATCACCATCAGATCCTCGTCCCCCCTGACGGTCTCCAACGCCACCATCCGGCCGTTTTTATCCGTCATGTTCAGGGCCTTGACACCCTTCCCGCCGCGGATTTGGACGCGGAAGGCGTCGACGTTGGTCCTTTTACCGTATCCTTTTTCGGTGACGATGACAATTTCATCCCCGTCGGTGTTGACGATGGCCATGCCGACCACTTCTTCGTCATCTTCGACTTTGATGCCGCGGACCCCTGCGGCGATTCTTCCCATCGGCCTGATGTCGCTTTCACTGAAGCGGATGGCCTTACCCGCGGATGTTCCGAGGATGATGTCTTTTTCGCCGTCGGTCAAACCTACTTCGAGGAGTTCGTCCCCTTCCCGCAAAATAATCGCTTTGATGCCGTTGGTGCGGATGTTGTTGAAGGAGGAAACTTCGGTTTTCTTGATCAGTCCCTGGCGGGTGGCAAAAACCAAATAACCGTCCTTGGCCCCCTCGTGGTTGACGTTCAGCACGGCGGCAAGCTGTTCGTTTTCTTCGAAATTCAGGAGATTGACGACAGGAAGCCCTTTGGCCGTTCTCCCGTATGCCGGAATCTGGTAAGCCTTCAGGCGGTAGACTTTTCCGAAATTGCTGAAGAAGAGGATCGTGTCATGGCTTGATGTGTAGAGTATCATTTCCACAAAATCATCTTCCAGCATTTTCGCGCCCGTGACGCCCTTCCCGCCGCGATTCTGGGGCCTGTATTTGTCAACAGTCATCCTTTTTACATAACCCCTGTTCGTGATTGTTATAATCACGTCTTCGACGGGAATCAGGTCCTCGTCTTCGATTTCCAAATCGTCGCTCAGATTGATTTCGGTTTTCCGCTCATCTCCGAAACGGGTGCGAATGTCCGTGAGTTCGGAAACGATGATGGCGAGTTTCCGACTATGGTTTTGCAGGATGTCCTGACAATCGGCGATGAATTTCTTCGTTTCCAAAAGCTCCGCTTTGATTTTGTCGACTTCGAGCCCTGTCAGGCGCTGGAGCCTCATGTCCAAGATTGCCTTTGCCTGGGTTTCGGTCAAAGCGAAGGACGAAACCAAGTTTTCCGCTGCGATTTCGGTGGTTTCGGACTTTTTGATTAGCTGAATGACTTCGTCGATGTTTGCAAGCGCGATCTGCAAGCCTTCCAGGACATGCGCCCGCGCTTCCGCCTTATCCAAGTCAAACTGCGTTCTTCTCGTGACGATTTCGATTTGGTGTTTGAGGTAATGTTCCAATATTTCTTTCAGATTCAAAACCTGGGGTTGGCCGTCAACCAATACCAGCATGTTGATTCCGAAAGTCGTCTGCAGTTGCGTGTGTTTATAAAGGTTGTTCAATATGACGTTCGGATTCACGTCCCTGCGCAGTTCGACCACGATCCGCATCCCTTCGCGGTTCGATTCGTCCTGGAGGCCGGTGATTCCGTCGATTTTTTTGCCCTTCACCGTGTCCGCAATTCTCTCAATGAGCCTTGTTTTGTTTACTTGAAAGGGAATTTCCGTAATGACGATGGCCTGTTTGCCGTTATCGAGTTCCTCAATCTGAGTTTTTGCGCGGACGGTAATTGCGCCGTTACCGGTTAGATAAGCCTTCCGGAGCTGACTGAGTCCCATGATCGTTCCGCCGGTCGGGAAATCCGGGCCCTTGATGTAATTCATCAACCCTTCAATGGAAATCTCGGGGTTTTTAATCAAAGCAAGCAAACCATCCGTCACTTCCGTCAGGTTGTGCGGAGGAATGTTCGTGGCCATGCCGACGGCGATTCCCGTCGCCCCGTTCACCAAGAGATTGGGGAATTTACAGGGCAGCACCGCAGGTTCCTTTTCCGAGCCGTCGTAGTTGTCCACAAAATCAACCGTGTTTTTATTTAGATCGCGGAGCATTTCCATCGCGATTTTGCTCATTTTCGCTTCGGTGTAACGCATCGCCGCGGCGCCGTCGCCGTCAATCGAGCCGAAATTACCATGCCCCTCGACCAAGGGATAGCGATAGCTGAAATCCTGGGCCATGCGCACCATTGAGTCATAGATGGCAGAGTCTCCGTGGGGGTGGTATTTACCCATGACTTCCCCAACAATGCGCGCGGATTTTTTGAAAGGTTTGTCCGCATGGAGCCCGAGATCGTTCATCGCATAGAGAATGCGCCGATGGACAGGTTTCATCCCGTCACGCACGTCAGGGAGAGCGCGGGCGACAATGACGCTCATCGCGTAGCTCAGAAAAGAAGTCTTCATCTCCCTCGTGAGATCAACTTCTCTAATGTTTGCCGGCCTTTCCTCCTCCGACTCAGGCACTATGGTTTCTTCGTTTTCTTGATTTTCAAGAATGACGTCTTTTTCTTTCTCCAAAATGATCCTCCTTAAATGTCGAGGTTTTCGACATAGACAGCATTTTCTTCAATGAATTCACGCCGCGGTTCCACGTCGTCGCCCATGAGCATGCTGAAGACCGCATCCGCTTCGATGGCGTCGTCGAGATTCACCTGCAACAGAGTCCGTCGCTCCGGATCCATTGTCGTTTCCCAGAGCTGCTCGGGATTCATTTCCCCAAGACCCTTATACCTTTGGATCGTCGGCTTGGCAGATTTGGGGAGTTCCTCCAGTTTCTTCTGCAACTCCTCGTCGCTATAAGCATATTCGACTCTTTTGCCAAATGCGATCTTGTATAAGGGCGGTTGAGCGATGTAAATGTTGCCGTTCTCCAAAAGAGGGCGCATGAACCGATAAAAGAAGGTGAGGAGCAGGGTTCTGATGTGAGCCCCGTCCACGTCCGCGTCGGTCATGATGACGATCTTATGGTATCTCAGGGCACCAAGGTCGAATTCTTCGCCGATGCCCGTACCGAAAGCCTGAATCATCGAGATGATTTCTTTGTTGCTCAAAACCTTGTCCAGCCTTGCTCTTTCCACGTTCAACACTTTTCCGCGCAAAGGTAAGATTGCCTGGAATTCGCTGTTGCGCCCCTGTTTTGCGCTGCCTCCGGCCGAATCCCCCTCCACGATGTAGATTTCGCTCTTGCTGGGATCTTTGCATCTGCAATCAGCAAGTTTTGAAGCGAAACCAAGTGTCTCCAAAGGATTCTTCCTCCTCGTCGCCTCGCGTGCTTTTTTTGCAGCGACGCGAGCGCGGGAAGCGAGGATTGCTTTTTCAATAATCTGGCGGGCTTGGGAAGGGTTCTCATTGAGGAAAGTTTCCAAGCCTTCGCTCAAGATTTGCGAAGTGATTCTTCTGACTTCCGTGTTCCCAAGTTTGGTTTTGGTTTGCCCCTCGAACTGGGGATTGGGATGGCGCACGCTTAAAATGGCGGTCAGCCCCTCCCTCACGTCCTCGCCGCTGAAGGATTCGTCCTTCCGGAAAAGATTGTTGTTGCGGGCATAATTGTTCATCACCCGTGTCAGGCTGTTCCGGAAACCCTCTTCGTGCGTTCCCCCTTCCCGGGTGTAGATGTTGTTGATGAAGGAAAAGATGTTGCTGTTATAATCCTCGGTGTATTGCATCGCAATTTCGACTTCGATGTTGTCCGTCACGCCACTGATGTAGATGATGCTGCTGTGAATCGGGGTTTTGCTTCTGTTCAGATAGGAAACATATTCACTTATGCCTCCTTCATAATCGAAGGTGAGGTTTTTTGGTTTCTCCGGATTCCGCAGATCAGCCAGGGTGATTTTCAATCCCCGGTTCAGAAATGCGCATTGTTGGAGATGGACGCGCAGAACCTCGAAGTCGAAAGTTTGCGTTTCCGCAAAAATCAAAGGATCGGGCTTGAAAGTGATTTTGGTTCCGGTCTCTTCAGTAACGCCGATTTCCTGAAGTTTGTGTTGGGGTTTGCCGCGACGGTACTCCTGTTTGTAAATCTTACCGTTTTTCTTGATTTCAACCATCAAAAATTGGCTCAGGGCATTGACGACGCTGGCGCCCACGCCATGGAGACCGCCCGACACCTTATAAGATTTGCCGTCAAATTTCCCTCCGGCATGGAGAATTGTAAACACGGCTTCGACGGCCGATTCCCCGGTCTGCGATATGATGTCGACGGGAATGCCCCGGCCGTTGTCTGTGACTTGGACGACGTTGTCGGGCAGAACCTTGACGTCAATGTGCGTGCAGTATCCGGCCAGGGCCTCGTCAATCGAGTTGTCGACGATTTCCCAAACCAGGTGGTGCAGTCCTCTCGGTCCGGTCGAGCCGATGTACATGCCCGGTCTTTTGCGGACTGCTTCCAAGCCCTCCAGTATTTGTATGTTCGAAGCATCGTATTTCACTTGTTCTTGCATAATCCTAATCCTCTCTTTTAATGTTCAGAACTTTGCTATCCTTGGTTATGTCTGGCGAAAGGTTCTTGATGGTGGTGGTGGTGATAAAAATCTGATATTCGGGTTTCAACAGTTTCAAAATCTGGTTTTGCCTGTCGACATCAAGCTCGCTGAAAACATCGTCCAAAATGATGATGATGTCCTCGGTTTTTTGCCCTAAATAATCGGCGAGGGCGAGCTTCAGCGCCAGAGCGGCGGTTCTTTGCTGACCCTGCGAAGCAAAGGCTGAGGCTTTGAAACCGTTAATAAAGAATTCAAAATCATCGCGGTGGGGACCGGTAGTCGTCGTTTTCGCGGCCAAATCTCTTTTCAGGTTCCAATCTCCCTCCCCGTTCAAGTTAGGCTCGTATTCCAAAGAAACTCTTTCTTTCCCGCCGCTGATGACGAGCGCTTTCTCTTCGACCAGCGGATTCAGCCCCGCAATCAACCGCGCTCTTTCTTCGCTGATCGCCTTGGCTTTTGGGATTAAAGAGGCGGTCAGAATTTCCAGAAGCTTGTGGTCGTACTTTTGATTTTCCCCCAAATGCTTCAAAACTTCGTTTCTCTGCTTCAATACCTTTCTATATAATATAAGGTTCTGCAGGTAAGAGGGGCTCAGCAAGCAAAGATTGCTGTCAAGAAACTTTCTTCTAACCGCAGGGGCCCCTTTGACGATTTCCAAATCGTCCGGACAGAAAAAAACCACATGCAAAAACCCGAGGTATTCGCTCAACAGGCGGAAGCTCTTTTTGTTGGCTTGGATTCTCTTCCCCTCCGGCGAAAGCGAAAATACAATTTCATAATCCTCTTCGCCTTTTTCGAAACTTCCCTTCACGACCGAGAAGGTTTCTCCGTGCCTAATCAGATCCTGGTCGCTTGCCTTGTGGGATTTTAAGAATCCCAGGCAGTGGACTGCTTCCGCAACACTCGTTTTCCCGGCCGCGTTTGCCCCGACAAGGATATTCAGATGCGACGAAAATTCAAAAGAAGCCTCCGCATAACAGCGGTAATTGGTGAGCTTCAAACCCTTCAGGTAAATCATGTTTCTTTCCCAATCATGAATTTCTTCCCGGAAAAGCCGATGACATCACCAGGATATAGTTTTCTGCCGCGCCTGGTTTCCCGTTCGCCGTTGACCTCAATAAACACTTCGGAAAGAAAACTCTTGGCCTGGGCCCCGCTCCCGATTTCGTTTATGTATTTAAGAAATTGCCCCAAAGTGATGTATTCCGTATGAATCAGAATTCTTTTCATTTTAACTCCAAAAAACTTTAAGAAATTAAGCAAAAATCAGCGGTTTCTACACATTTTTTCCCTGTTTGGAATTATAAATATTATAACATAAAAGCGTAGATTTTACCAGCCTTTTTCAGCTCTTTTTGTAAGTTTTCCAAAGCAAGCCGTTTTCCGCATTTTTGCTTCAAAATCGCGCTCTGTTTGCTTTTTTTGCCGAGCATTCATGAAAAATGCCTCGGAGTCCTGTCGATGAAAAAACATCTTAAATTTCGGCTTCGCGAGGTTTTTTCAGCAGAAAAGGATCTAATTTTTGATTATTTATAAAAAAGGATTGTGGAAAAGCCAGTGAAAAACCCAAAGTTTTCCACAATCCCCCTGTGGAAAACTTTTTGATAATCTCATCTTTTTCAAAAACCTTTTTTATGGTTTGCGAAAGAATACGTAAATATGTTTTT
>LFRY01000078.1:0-19865 GCA_001512995.1 Acholeplasmatales bacterium DTU067 | reverse complement strand
ATTTTACTGCCCAGCAACCGTTTGGAGAACTGCTGCGTCTTCAAAAACGCAAAATTTACCCCAAGCAGCTATAATAATTAATGGAAGGGGAGGAGAAAAACGAGCGCAGCAGGCAAAAGAACTTAGCAACATACTAAGGGAACATATTTTTGCTTTGTTTGCTGGTGGTGCAGGATATTACATAATTAAGGAATTACATATTTATGTATCTATTTCAAATATGCTATTGGATTGGACGGGTCAGGAACCGAATACCTTACTTACACAATTATTTATTTATGCATTTATGGTTTTACGTATTCATGTTCCGATGTTTTGCGTGAGTCAAAATTGATTATTTACTAGTAGTTTTTATAAAGTTAAATTATGATTTCAAAAAAAATCGCCATAAAGAAATGCAATAATGCATAATATTACGAATCTAGTTGTTTATGTATTTACACATGTATGTATTTATGGTAAAATAGAAACTGGGAAGAGGATGAAAACAAACTTAAAAAGACTAATACATATTTATGTAAATGCGTATTGTAAGATTCTGGTAACAGTAGTAAAATAAAGTAAGCCCTCGCCGGCTCTGGCGAAATATTTCAAAATAAAAGCCGGCATGATTCAGATTTGAACAAAAGGAATAATTCTGTATTTATGTATTTATTTATTTGTTTATATGTGGTTTTATTTATTTAGGTAAATGCATAAATTGATTTTCGTTCTTTTTTTGTCTTTTCTGAAAGCGGAATGCGTCAAAAATGTATAAATTTCGAAAAATCAGGAAAAATAACTATTTTCACCCCATTTTCATTGAGCCTGAAATTTCGTTTATTTTGAAAAATAGGTGTGGGGGAAAGTAACTTTACCAAAAAATATTGAAAATTGATTTAAACTTAAAATTTACCTGTTTTTGAGGGGTGTCTGGGACAAGTTTTTTTGCCTTTTATAAAAGAGTGCTTGCGAGCCCGGTTGCATCAAGAAAAAACGGGGGCGTTTGTTTTTTTCGTTTTTCGATTTTTTACGACAGGGTGCAAAAAACGGAGCATTTGAACCTGCGAGCGCAAGATCGAACGATTATGTAAATATTTATTTATTGTTTTATGTTGTTATGTAAATACTTAATTGTGTATTTATGTATAGATAATGAAAAGAGGAGGTTTGACATGAACAAATCATTTCCGTTTAAAAAACGCGAGAATCCGCTCTCTTCCGAAAATGGCAACAAGACAGCCGGAAGCGGCGTTCGGGAAAAGTACACAGCAACCATGGACAAGGAGTTAAGAAAGAAAGTAAAAATTGCAGCCGTGGAAAAAGGCATTGTTTTCTCGCAATACATCGAAGAAGCAGTTATGGAAAAACTTGAAAGAGAGGGCTACTGAGATGGCAGTTGTATCGACGTTTTGTAAAAAGGGGGGCGTCGGGAAAACGACTTTCATCGCCTTCATGGGGCATCATTACGCGAAACAAGGAAAAAAAGTCCTGATATTAAGCGCTGATGACCAGAACAGCATCTTCAAATGTTTTGGAGTTGAAGGCAAAATCTTTGAAAGAAATGACGATTATTTGGAATTTCTGCTGGCGGGGCATGCGGAATTAGGTGACATTTTGATTGAAGCTCGGGAAAACCTCTATCTGATCAAAACCCTGAACACGGACAAGCTGTCGATGAAACTCACCTTGGAACGGAACCAGGAAAAGGCTGTCAAAAGGATGATTGATGAATATTCTTCCTATTTTGATTATATTTTCATTGATTTTCCGCCTTCAAGCAGCAGACTTTCCGAAGTTCTCTTGGATTTGAGCGATGAAATATTGCTCGTCGTCGGACTTGACAGTTTGGGGCTGGGAGGTTTTGTGAACACAATCCAGTATTTCATTGATAACGACCTGAACATGGACAACATAAAGTACATCGTTCCGAACGGTTACAGCAAGAATCGGCGCGCACCGAAGATTTCTTTGGAAATCTTGGAAGGGCAAGCCAAGGAATTCACCCCAAAAGCATTTGTTTTGCCTGCTTTGCAAGAAAAATCAATCATCAAAAACCTACAAAGCGAAGGCATCAGCCCCTTTGACGATACAAAAATGTCTAGTTATTATGATCAATCTCAAAAAGAACAGCTTGCCAGTGATTTGCTTGAACTGTTCAAGCACATCACACTTGCATAAAAAAAGAGGCCAAGCCTCTTTTTTTTACGAAACCCTAACCGGGAGTATCAGCTGCGTCAAGTTGACGTCGTAATCACCGGTGATGATGAAGGGTTTGATTTCTCCGGTAAAATGGAGTATGACTTCAATTGAATCAAAGGATTTTAAAGCTTCCAACAGGTATTTGGAACTGAAAGCAATTTGAAAGTCAATCGCGTTCGAGCACTCAAGAGGAATGACTTCCTCTTTGACGGCGCCAATTTCGTTGTTTGTGGATGCGATTTCAACGGTTTTGTCGCTGTGGATGGTCAGTTTAATGATGTTCGCGGAATCATATGTCGCAAAGAGCGACGCTCTTTCGATGGCCGAAATGAGGTCGGATTTATTGAAGCGGAGGCTCGTAAGGAAATCCGTGGGAATGAGGTTGCTTGTGTTCGGATAGGTGCCGTCGATCAAACGGGTCTGGAAAAGCAGGTTTTTGTACTTAAAGAGCGCTTTTGTGGGCGAGAAATGAATCTCGACCATCGTTTCCACATCATCCAGGATTTTGTTCAGCTCATCAAGGCTCCTGCTCGGAATGACCACATTAACCCCGTATTCGGTGTCGAAGAACATGAATTTCTTCGCCAGCCGAAAACTATCGGTGGCTACAACCTCTAGTTTCCTTCCCTCAACATTGAAGGAAACGCCGGTCAGAATGACTCTCGATTCGGAAAGAGAGGTAGCGAAAGTGGTTTTCCGGATAATCTGGCGGAGATTCCCGGCATCCATCTTGATGACGTTCTCCGAATCGCTGAAGGAAATGAAAGGATAGTTTTCTTTGTCGAGAGCGTTCAGAGAGAAATTGCTCCTATCCGCCAATATTTTTACAATATTCTCTTCGAACACCGAGAAATCAATTTCTTTCGAATCGGTTTTTCTGATGATTTCGCCGAAATACTTGCCGGGAACAACGATGATGCCTTCTTCTTCAATTTTCAGAAGTCGCCTGTCTTTTATGGAAGCTTGAATCGAGATTTCGTTGTTGGAGGCCGTGAGAAACAAACAATTGTCCCGCGCTTCGATTTTGATACCGGTAAGGATCGGCATCGGCGCCTTTGTTGACAGAGCGCGGTTTACATTGTTCAGATTCATTAATAGCAAATCTCGGTTGATTGTAAACTTCATTGTTAGTCTCCTCTGTTTTATATAATTTATTATTTATTACAATTATTATTATATACGATGTGGAAAAGCGGAAAACTTTCAGGAATTGATTTTTTTCATCAATAAATCGTAATCTCCTTTGACCAGCGGATTGCTATTAATCAAATTGGAGATTTTATC
The DNA here is from genome assembly GCA_001512995.1 of Acholeplasmatales bacterium DTU067. Lineage (GTDB taxonomy): Bacteria > Bacillota_I > Bacilli_A > ML615J-28 > CAG-698 > DTU067. The sequence goes on along the minus strand of LFRY01000078.1, from coordinate 16,400 downwards.
GCAGGAGTGCGATACGGTTGCGTGGTCGCGGTTTCCGAAGAGTTCTCCGATCGCTTTCAGAGAAGGACCGTAAAGCTCTTTGATCAAATACATGGCCATTTGGCGCGGGTAGGCGATTTGCTGTTTGCGGCTGGGCGATTCCAGATCGGCCACCGAAATCTTGAAGTAAGAAGCGACTTCCTTCTTCACGCTTTCAAAATTCTTGACATTCAAGTGCTTTTCTTCTTCCTTTTGCGGAATCAGGCAGTCCAGGGCGGTATAGACGTTTTCGATCGTGAACGGAAGATTCAGCGAAACGCAATAAGTCACATAACGTCTGAGCCCGCCTTCCAAATCGCGGACATTTTTTGTAAAGATGTCGGCGATAAGATCCAGAACTTCGAGGGGGACTTCCTTGGGGTTTTTGATCAAGAAACTGAGTTTACGCTCGAGGATCTTGACGCGCAACTCCTTGTCCGGGAGTTTTATGTCAACCGCAAGCCCCCAATTGAAGCGGGATTTCAGCCTCGCCATCATATTTTTCAGATCGTTCGCTGAGCGGTCGGAAGTGATGACGATTTGTTTGTTTAAGCCGTGGAGGTATTCGAACACCTTGAAAAACTCTTCCTGGGTTGACTGCTTTCCTTCCAGAAACTGAATGTCGTCGACCAGAAGGATGTCGGCTTCCCGGTATTTGCGATAGAACTCTTCAATGTTTTCTTTACCCTTTTTTGTTGAGATGGCAAGAAAATAATCCTCGGTGAATTCCTGCGCTGAGGTATAGACCACGTTCGCATCGATTTTATTGTCCAGGATGTAATGGCCGATCGCCATCATCAGATGGGTTTTGCCGAGGCCGACGTCGCCGAAGATGTATAAAGGATTGTATAAAGACTCAGGCGATTCCGCAACTTTCATGGCCGAAATGAAGGCAAAGCGGTTGCTTCCTCCGGTCACGAAATTGCTGAAAGTGTATTCTGCCTTCAGCGGGCGTTTGTATAAAGATTTTTTCTTGGCCTGGCTGGATTCTTCCCTTTCCAGAATGTCGTCTTTCAGAACGAATTTAAATTTTACCAAAGAGTCTGTTAAGGTGGAGAGAATCTCGTTCAGCCTGTTGTTGTAAAATTTTTCGATGCGGAATTTTGTTAAGGCGTTCGGAACAAGCAAATAGATGTAGTTTCCTTCGACTTTGTAGATTTCGCTGACTTCAGAAAACAACGCCGCAAAATCCTGTTCATCCATTTCTTTTTTCAGTACTTCCAGCGTTTTTTTCCAAAGATTTAAACTGGTATCCATGTTCTCCTCCTTAACAACTTACCATTTAATAATAACATAAAATGCAAAAATAATAAATAGATAAATGGAAAAAAGTTAAGAATATGGCTTTTCCACATTTCCATATGGAAAACTTGTTGACAATTTTTTGATAAATTTCAACATTTTTTGCACATTTTGAAATGTTGAAAAACAAAAAGGCAATTTCTGAAAGAAAAACTTTTCAATTGAGAAGGATTATGTTAGAATATTAGATAGCATCGGCACTAGAAGAAGGGAAGTGTGCAGAAGACGTGAAAAACAAAAAACAGAAATCCAAGTTCTCATTTTTTCTTTTTCCCGACAAAATTAATCTATTGACTTATTTTTTGGCGATCATCCTCTACGCCGCCCTTTTGGGCGCGATTTTGGCGATCGCCTTCCCAAAACGCTCCTACCGGGTGATTTTGGATTATCCTTATGGGGAATATAACGAGGATCTGAACATCGCTCTCTATGTCAGAACGACGCCGCAGAAAGCGGGGGATGAAGAAGAAAAAATCGAGCTTAGCCACCGTTTTTACGCTTACCTGAGTCCGATCAGCGCTAACAAACCCAAAAAAGTGCGGTTTGCTTTCAGCGGCCTTGACACACAGGGCAGGATGCAATACTTTTTTGAAACCGACAGGCACGGAAAGGAGATTGCCACCTCCGTTTATTCCAATTATCATCATTTGAAATCGAATCTGAAAAGCGAAGGGTTTTCCAAGTACTTCATTAAGGTGGTTTATGACCGGGTCCTGGAGGAGGATGCCGCGCCGAAAACATTGAAAATTTCCGAGAATGTTCTGACGCTCGGCAGCAAGGAACTGAAGCATGAAAATTTTGACCAAGCCGAAAATGATTATCTGGATGTTTCCTTCAAAATTTCTGAGGCTTCCGACAAAACTAAATATACGGGCTCCATTAGCCTCGAGCCGAAAATCAAAGAAGAAGGCTCTCACATAAACGTTCAATCCTGGCTGGTTACTGAGGACAGAAAAATCTATCCTTTCATCGGCGTTTACAATTACACTTCTTCCGAAAAATTCAATCCGAGCCATTACCCCGCCGATATCCACAAATATCTGAACGTGGAATACATTTACGCGAAAGCGGAGTATCGCGATCTTTCCGGGAACACCGTCACAATATATTATAAGGAAAAGCTGACGGATTTGCTGGGCTAAGGTTTGCATAAAGCGGCTGCCAGCGCGGAAAATATAGTCGGTATCTGCACATTGTTTTCCTTGACTTGCCGGGACTGCTATATTATAATAATAAAATAATTCAATACTTAGGAGGTTAGAAAAATGAAAAGAACATATCAGCCTAACAGACGCAAAAGGAAGAAAAACCACGGGTTCAGAGCGCGGATGGCCAAAGTGGGTGGAAGAAGGGTGATTTCCCGCCGCCGCAGCAGAGGTAGATATAGATTAAGCGCATGACGGAAGCCCGGACCACCAGTTCATTGTTTTTTCCTGTGGTCCTTTTTTGTATTGAGAAGGTGAGCAAATGAATCGCAGGCATAGTTTAAAAGATAAAAGGATAATCGAGAGGCTTGTAAAAAGAAGGCAGAGCGTAGGGAATAGATATTATGCAATATATTTCCAAGAAGCCGATGAATTAAAGATTGCCGTTTCACCTTCCCGAAAAATAAAAACCGCCGTGAAAAGGAATTATGAAAAACGCGTCGTTAAGGAAATACTCCGACCCATGCTTCCGGAAGTGGGAAATGTGCAGATGCTTTTCGTCATTAAACCGTTGGCGGGAGAATTGAGCTTTGCTCAAAAACAACAACAAATCACACACCTGATCAATAAGATTAAGAAGGAGATATCATGAAGAAGCAGAGAAAGAGATATTTGCTGGTTGCGCTCGCGATTATAGGCCTGTTTTTGTTTGCGAGCTGCCGCGGAGGGACCCAGGAATACAAGCCGATTGAGGGCTGGAACGGTATCCTCGACATACTTGTTTGGCCGATCGCTGCTTTAATGTGGGCAATCGGGAAAACCGTTGGTTTCGGATACTATGGTTTGGTCATCATCATTGCCACGATCATCGTCAGAACTTTGGCCTGGCCTATTTATGCAAAAACGAATGACATGTCTTTGAAAATGCAACTGATGGCCCCCGACCAAGCAAAAATTGAAGAAAAATACAGAGACAAAAACGACCCCGAAAGCCAGCAAAGAAAACAATTGGAATTGATGCAGCTTTACAGAAAATACGGCGTCGGCCTCGGAGGCTGTCTTCTGCCGTTCGTGCAATTCCCAATTTTCATCGCCTTTTATCAAACCCTCCAAAGAATTCCCAAGACCAGGAACCCGCAGTATAAGTTCGATTTTTCTTTTCTGAAAGGTAATTTTTTCGGAATTGATTTGTTCAGAAGCAGGCTGGACGAACCTGTGACGAAATACCAGACCTGGGGCATCATCATTCTTGCTGCCTTGGTCGGCATCACGCAGGTTTTCAGCCAATTCCTGGCGACAAGAAGGCAGAAGAGAGCTAAGGAAGAAGCGCAGGCCAACATACCGGCTTACCGCCGCACGCAGACGACCGATGTGCAAAAACAAACCGAAACGATGATGAAAGTCATGATGTACAGTTTGACGGCGATGATGGTTTTCTTCGTTTATTCAAGCACCGCTGCGCTTGGTTTGTACTGGCTTGTCGGTAACCTTTATTCCACGCTTCAGGCCGAAATATCCGCAAGGACCAGCAAAAAACGTCTTGAAGTTTTGAGAGAAAAAATTAAATAAGGAGATAGAAAATGCGCAAAAAATTGTATGAGGTAAAGACACTGGAAGAAGCCAAGAAACTTGCCGTGTCTGATTTCGGGGTCAAAGAATCCGATTTGACTTTCACCGTGGTCAGCGAAAAAAAAGGTTTTCTGGGAATCGGGAGCAAACTCACGGTTGAAGCCGAAGTTTCAGTGGACGGAATCTCCAAGGGCAAAGAATACCTCCAAACCTTCCTCGAGAACAACGGCGTTCAGGGCTTCGTGGAAAAGAAAGTCCGCGGGAATTATGTTGAGTTCAATATTGAAGCTGGGGATTTCAACGGTAGTCTGATTGGAAGAAACGCAAAGAATCTTACCGCCCTGCAACTTTTGGTCGGACTTGTGGTCAACAACTATTATGAGGGCGAAGAATTGAAGACGGTTTTCGTTGACGTTGGCGGATATAAAAAACGCCGCGTGAAAAACATTGAAAACCTTGCGGTCAAATACGGAAAACAAGTTGCGCGCACCAAACACAGAATCAAGCTTGACCATTTAAATGCCTACGAAAGAAAAATCATCCACAACAAACTTTCTTCTTGGAAAGACGTCACTACTTATTCCGTGGGTGAGGAACCAAAACGCTGTTTGGTAATCGAACCGAAGAAAAAGAGCAAAAAATAAAAAGGCTAAGGGCGGATCCTTCGCCTTTTTTAATCTATGTCCGGAACCGGAGCATCCAATTTTTCTTCCAACATGCTTGGATTTTCTACGATTCTTTTGAACAGGCGGAGCGAATTGGCATGGTATAAGCCGTCGCACAATCTTTCGTCCGCAACAATTCCAAAATTCATGATTTTGGCGGGGACGATTTTCCCGTTCCTGTTCACGATCGGTTCCATCGCTTCCTTGCCCATGCTGACGAACATTCCAGTCGTCCCGAAATTGTAAAGATGATGGAAAATGTAATTCATGTGAATCGATTTTAAATTTGTCAGAAAGCAGGACGTGTGGAAAGGGCTCGCTTTGATGATGGATTTAGGAAGCATGCCGTGCCTGTCAAGAAATTTTAAAAACCTAACGCTATACTTAAGGAAGAAATTAGGTAAAAACGAAAAGATTTTCGCTATTTTGCTCGCCGAAGTGTCTTGTTGGGGAGAACAGGCTTCGCGGATGCTTTCATCCACTTTTTCTTTTACCTCAAATATGTTTTCCGTTCCTTCGAATTCCAATTTGATGGAGGTTTCTTCGGCATCGTCCCTGAGCCTTTTCTTCACCGAAAAGGAAACATAGATTTTGTTGCGCTTGTATAATCTTCCGTTCATGACGAAACGATTGAGCTGCGGCCGCAGGGCAAAGATGCGGACGATGCTTGCAATAATGATGTGCATGTAATTGACGCTGATGTTTTCTTTTCTTTTAGAAGCAATGTAGGTATCGAGTGTCTCGCAGTTGACTTTGAGATTCATCGCGTTTGATGCGTCGTTCCGCTCAAACATGATGTGGGGAATGATCTTAAAAAAGGGATTGATTGTTTTAATTTTCTTTCCGTCGCTTCTTTTTCCAAACATGATTGCACCTCTTTCTCCCAATCTTACCATTATGTTCCCTTTTTTTCAACACGTAGAGAAAAAGCCCCTAGGGGACTTAAATGTTCAAAGCTTCTTTTTCCTTTTCAAGCAAATACTCGATGAAGGGATCTATGTCTTTATTTACTTTGAAAGCCTCCAAGGTTTCAAAATAACGTGCGCGCTCGTCGTAGGGGATGATGACGGGGGCAAAACCGTTTTTCATCAATTGGAAATTCAGCACCAGGCGCGCGCAGCGGCCGTTTCCGTCCAGGAAGGGATGAATTTTTGCTAACTGCACATGGCTGAAAGCTATTTTTTCCAACAGCCCCATGCCTTCCTCACGCAATGTCAGGAAATATTTTTTCATGCGGTCATAGACCTTTAGATGGCTCGGTGGAGTGTGGTTCGAACCCTTGATGGAGATGTCTACCTTGCGGTAAAGGCCGCCGGTGTCCAAACCTTCCATCAAAACCTCATGGAGGTCTTTCAATTTGTTTTCGTCAAATTCAGAATTGTTTTTAACCATATCGACGATGAACCAAAAAGCGTCGATGTGGTTTTTGATTAAGCGGAATTTTTTCTCCTCCAGAACTTCCCCGCGCAGGGCCGCTTCGACGTCCTCGGGGCTGATGTCGTCTTTTTCGAAGGAAAGCGAGTTGTAAACGAAATCGCGGATGAATTCGGGGGAGATATTGTTTAAGTCGAATTTTTGAGATGCAATTGCTTGCATCTCTTTAAGATGGAAATCGATCATTTTTTTACCTCCTTGTGCTTGAATACATTATACCACAGGTTGGGTAAATAATGAAGAAATAACAAAAAAACTTTCCGGAAAAAAAGACAAAGACAAGCAAGTATGGTATAATACATAAGAGTGATGGTTATGAAAATATTAAGGATGACATATAAAATTTTTAACCGGTTATTGCTGTTAATATTAATTGGTTTCTTCATATTTTTGGTAAACGGCACCTTCGAGCATTTTGTCGCCCAAAACAAAATCGAGGCTTTCAAAGCGCGGGCCGAAGGCGAACCCATCCCGGACGAAAAGATTCCCAACACATACTACTATCCCATCCGCGCCCGCGAAGGGGAGGACACTTCCCGCAACATCTTCGACATGGAAAAACGGATCGTCGGCGCGAAAGCGGATATCATCACCAGCAACCGCAATCCCCTGCGGGACTATCCGGTCCTGCGGGATTTGATCGCACCCTTTGCGAAGTATTTTTATTTGGGACACACGAGCATCAACAGCACCGAAGATGGATCCTATTTAGTGGAAACAATCGGGAACAGCATCTGGGAGAACAACATCGTCCGTGAAAGCAAAAACACCTGGATTTCTGAGGAGGAGCATCCGAATAGCGATTATTCCTCGCCGGTGATTATCGGCCTGCGGGTCAAGGACACCACGCCCGAACAGCGTGACAGGATGGTAGAATACGCGCGCTCGAAACTTGGGTACCGCTATAACTACACCTTTCTTTTCAATCGCGCCAACTCCTTTTATTGCACGGACATCGTCAGCAGGGCAGTCGAAGCTGGCGGGGTCAACGTCAATTATGACTTCTTGGCGACCACGGGTACCGACATTTTGATTAGCCCGAATGTCTACATCTTCTTCATCCGCGAAGTCGTAATCGAAAACGGCGTTGAGCGGTACAACATCTATTATTTGGTTGACGGTGATTAAGCATGGAAGACACGATTGTTGCCATATCGACGGCAATTGGAAAAAGCGCGATTTCAATTGTCAGAGTGAGCGGTCCGGATGCGATACAGATCGTAAGCGGGATTTACAGGGGTGTGGATTTGCTCAATGCGCCGGGGAACACAATCAATTACGGTCACATCTATGACGGCAAAGAAATGCTTGATGAGGTCTTGGTCAGCGTTTTTCGGACGCCGAAAAGTTACACGGGAGAAGATGTCGTAGAGATCAATTGTCACGGGGGAATCTTCGTCACCCATAAAGTATTGGAGCTCTTGATCAGAAAGGGCTGCCGTCCTGCCGAACCGGGCGAATTTACGAAAAGAGCTTTCCTGAACGGGAGAATCGACCTCACACAGGCGGAATCGGTGATGGACATCATCGAAGCGAAAACGGCCAGCAGCCACAAACTCGCCACTTTCGGTCTTAGGGGCGACGTGAGAAAAATGATTGAGGATTTCCGAAATGAGATTCTTTCCATGATTTTGAAAATCGAGGTGAACATCGATTATCCCGAATATGAGGACGAGGAACAGATCACGACGGAATATCTTAAACCCGTCATCTCGGAATTAATCCGCAAATTAAAAATAATTCTGGAAAAGAGTGAAACATCCGCCATTCTGAAAGACGGGATTTCCACCGCAATCATCGGAAGGCCGAATGTCGGGAAGTCAAGCCTCCTTAACAGCCTTCTGAAAGAAGACAAAGCGATCGTGACCGACATCGCCGGCACGACCCGGGATCTTGTGGAGGGGCAGGTGGACATCGGCGGTGTGATATTGAATCTGATTGACACCGCAGGCGTGCGCAGGACCGAAGACATTGTGGAAAAGATCGGGGTTGAAAAAGCAAAAATGACAATTGAAAAATCCGATCTTGTAATCCTGGTCTTTGATTTCAGCGAACCGCTGAATGAGGTCGATGAGGAACTTTTGAAAATGACGGCGGACAAAACCAGGATCATCGTCGTCAACAAACGCGATTTGGAGCAGAAACTGGATCTTGAAGCCTTTGAGGATTATCTTCTTCTTTCTACTTTTGATGAAGGGGACATTGAAAAACTGAAAGCAAAGATCAAAGAAATCTATAAACTGAGCGATTTGTCCGATCTTGATTACACATACATCGGCAATGCCCGGCAGATCGCAAAACTCAAACAGGCTTTGAAAGCGTTGGAAGATGCCGATGAAAGCATTAGCATGGGGCAGCCGGTCGACATCAGCAACATAGACCTGCACCACGCCTTCGATTATTTGGGAGAAATTCTTGGGGAAAAGCATGTTTCCATTGTCGACGAACTTTTCGCGAATTTCTGTCTCGGAAAATAAAAAAAAGAGCATTGCGCTCCTTTTTAATTTTAGAAAAGCCATTTTTTCGCAACCAAAGGATAGATCCCCAAGGTTATGAAAGCAAGCAAGAAGTAACGAAGCATCGAGAAAATTGTTTTGTCCGGAAGCAGAGCTTTCAGTCCGAACTGGATTCCCAAAACCAGCACGAGCGCAATCAGGGCGCGGATGAGCCTGGTTGCAAGCGGCTTCCTGCAATCAAAATTCACATATTTTCTTTCCAAAATGACTGCCCCCGAATAGCCCAGGAAGAAAGCAAAAGCTGTATAAAAATCCTTGAATTTCGGATGGCTTCCGGTCAGTTTGCTTAAAAAAAGGAAAACGAAAGGAAGAAAAATTAAACCTGTCACAATGTAGAGAAGGATTTGCTTTTTAAAGTCCTTTTCTGTTTTTTCAAAAAGATACCTTCCCAAAAATGCGGATCCAAGCCCGAGAATGAGGCCGGCGATGACGTCTGTCGGATAGTGGACCCCGAGACCGACCCGCGAAAAGCCAATCAGGACGACCAAAACCGAAACGACAATCCAAAGCCAGCGTTTCTTAAAGGCGAGGCCTATGGCGAAATAACCGGCTGCCGCGTTCTGCGTGTGTCCGCTCGGGAAAGAAAACCCCGTTGCAGTTTGCTCGCGGATGGGATCGAAGGTCCGTTCCGGATGCTCGAAGGGTCGGATTCTTTGGACGCTGATTTTGATAGCATTGTTTATAAGCAACGTCGTGAACACGGAAAAAGCAATGATTTGCCCTTCCCTTTTCGAAATGATGAAATAAATCCCGAGAAGCAATAAAATCAGAATCGTCTCTTCCCCCAAAATCGTGATGAATTCCAAGAGCTTGTCTAGGAAGGGAGTCATAAATTCCCTGATTTTGTTGATGATTTGAATTTCAAAACTATTCATGTCCATCCTCCCTGTTATTTGCTTTTATTGTATAACGGAAAAAAACAAAAGTAAAGAAGAAAAAAGCCCGGAAAGTCCCGGGCTAAAAAGCGGAGTCATTTCCCCTCTTTTTTGTCTTTCTTTTCATCCTTCACAAGCTCCGCGAGCGAAGTCGCCAAGCCTGCCAGATTCTGAATGTTGGAAGGAATGATGATTTTTGTTGCCTGGCCTTTGGCCATTTCAACCAAAGCCTCGTAGGCTTTGAGCGAAAGCACGGCGTTGTCCGCTCCGGCAGCCTTCAGCATCTCGAGCCCCTTTGCATGCGCTTCGTGAACTTCAAGGATGGCCGCGGCTTCCCCTTCCGCGCGGAGAATCTGTGCTTGCTTTGCTCCTTCGGCTTCATCAATCATCGCTTGACGTTTGGCTTCTGCTTCAAGAATTTTCGCCTGCTTAAATCCTTCGGCTTGTAGAATCGCAGATCTTTTTTCCCCTTCCGCTTTCAGGATGGCTTCCCTTCTTTCGCGTTCGGCGCGCATTTGCTTTTCCATCGCGTCACGAATGTCTTTCGGCGGTAGGATGTTTTTCAGTTCGACGCGGTTGACTTTGATTCCCCAGGGGTCCGTCGCTTCGTCGAGGATGCTCCGCATTTTCGAGTTGATCAATTCGCGGCTGGTGAGCGTTCCGTCAAGATCGATTTCACCAATGATGTTCCTGAGGGTCGTTGCGGTGAGTTTTTCGATCGCTGCAAGGGGGTTGTCAACCCCATAGGCATAGAGTTTCGGATCCGTGATTGTGAAGAAGACGACCGTGTCGATTTGCATGGTGACATTGTCTTTGGTTATCACGGCCTGCGGATCATAATCCAAAACCTGCTCTTTCAGGCTGATTTTTCTTGCGATTCGATCGACGAACGGCACCAAAAAATGGATCCCAGCATTCCATGTGGTATGGTACTGGCCGAGACGCTCCACGATGTAAGCATTGGCTTGGGGAACGATTTTAAAACTGGTTGCGAAAACAATGACGAAAATTAGAAGAGCGACGACGATGGCGATAATGCCGCCGGGCCCGATTTGCATGAACAAATTGTTTACCATGTTAACCTCCAAATTATCCCTTATTATTTTTTAAGCAATTCTACGTTTCCATCAATTTTGGAAACTACTAGTTTGATGCCGGAAATGGCATCAACGATGACCTTTTCTCCGGGCTGGAAGGCCAGACCTTCATTGTTGACTGCCCGCCAGAGTTGGTTATCGATTTTAACTTCGCCGATTTCGTTGGGGAGGATTTCTTTCGTAACGACGGCGACCATGCCGATGAAACGGTCGGTGTTGGTTCTGACATAGGTTCCTCGCATCCGCTTTTTTGCCAGGGGCTTGGTAGCCAGAATCAGCACGACGGAAAGTACCAGGAAAAGCAAAATCTGATACAGGGGTTTCAAGAAAATGACGCCACAGATTAAAGTGATGAGGGCGCTCAGACTGAACCAAATCGTGACCAAATCCGCGGTTTCGAGTTCGATGATCAGAGTCACCACGAAAATGATGCCCCAGGCGGCGACCATGAACCAATCAATGGGTCCGAGACTCTTAAGAATTAACAACATTACTTAACCTCCCTCTGCAAATAAACTTTTAACATTTTCTGTGACGCTTCCCATTGGCATTGAAACTTGTAAAGACTTCTCTTGGAAAAATCCAGGGGATGAAATTCCATCAGGCTTTGAATGACTCCCTTCCCGTTGATGCGTCCGTAACTGGGTCTGATGGAAATGGTATGCAAATCATTGCTGCTGTATTTGGTAAGCGAAGCCTCCTCCTTGTTTAAGGCCTTGATAAGCAAAATATCGTTGTCCTTGTCATACCCGACGAGAGTTCTGTATGCGTCTTTGAAATAGTCTCTCGCCACTTTGTTCAGCGTGATGTGATTCTCATAAATGCTTACGATTCCCTTTGTTGTTTTAGGCAACCATTTGATATCCATACTCAGCTCCTTTCGCTATTATTATATTCTGAAATTTTAAAAAATTCAATAAAATTCTTAAAAATTTTAAAAAATTTCAAAGGGATAACAAAATGGTTTCCTAAAAATTATAAAAAAATTAAGTTTCGTTCGTATTATTATAGCACAGTTCCACCGGGAAAGAAATAAAAAAAGAATTGAAATGGCATTTTGGTTATGTTATAATACCTAATAGTTATAAGGAGGATCTCTATGGGCAATAAGGTGAAGAAATACATCATACTATCTTTCTCAATCCTCATACCGCTCCTGGTTACTTTCTTAATCGCTTCTTACGGCTATAATTCCGAAAAATTCGGCCAGGGTGCTTGGATGAACGAATACCGGAACGAATATCTGAAGTTTCCGCCGTCAGCCACGACCGAAGAGCAAATAGAAAAAAATCTCAAGTACGGCATCAACAATCTATACCATCTGTATGATAAGGATCCGGTTTTTTCGGAACTGATCAAAAGCGGCGAAAACAATCTCTTTCAATTGGACATCTATAGGACCATTTATGAGACGACCGTCAAGAACGATGACGGCAACATGGTTAAAGAAAACCGGGTGCAGTACCTGTTTCTAATTTATGACGTGCAATATCAAAATATCCGTAATCTTTTTGTTGATGACCCGGGTGCGGGGACGAATCTCGAGAAAGAAATTAACGAAGCAAACGTTCCTACCTTTTCCATCGAGTTGACGGAAATTCTGGAAGAAGATCCGGAAGATGAAGAAACGAAACCGAAGACAAAAACCGTTTCGATATCGGAAATCAGCCGCATCTTCGATCAGGGTGCGGATTATGACACCGTCAAGGGCGAAATTTTGGAAAGGGATGAAAAAACCGGCGAAATCAAAAAAGAAGACGGCACCGGGAGACTCCTCGTCGTCGTCCTCGGAACAGTAAAAATGGACGATTTGGAATGGAGCAAGGAAACTGAAATCACAATAAAAGCCACGGTGGCTGAAGTTACCGATCCCGAAGACGAAGAAGGCAAAGCAATCTCAACAGAGTTGGCAAAGCTTGAACTCAATTTAGATCCGGAAGCCGGAGATGTGAGCGGACTTGAAGAAAGTTACCAACAGGATTTGGAACGGACCGGTTATTTGGGCTGGGTGATAAAAAAATACTTGTGGTGGATCTCACTGGTCGCATTTCTGGGGACGGGTTTGATTACTTTCTCTTTCTATGCGGTGTATCTTGCGGAAGAACAGGAAGCAGCGAGTAAAAAAAGAAAGGTTAGAATAAAAAGGTAGGCTGCGTATGCAGTCTTCTTTTTGTGGTATAATATGGATGTTGGACGGAAAAATCCGGAATTTGCTTTAGTGAAAACGATTGAGTAGCAAAAATATTTATTCTTTGGAAAATAATGTGCTATAATGAATAATAATTTAGGAGGTTTATATGGCAGAAAAGTATGTTTTTATGTTCACGGAAACAGACGAAACCATGCGCAACCTTGTTGGAGGAAAGGGAGCCAACCTTGGTCAGATGACCAAATTGGGTTTGCCCATTCCCCAAGGATTCACAGTATCGACTGAAGCCTGTACATATTATTATCAGAATGATGAGAAACTGTCCGAAGAAATTTTGAGACAAATTGACGGCGCTTTGAAGAAACTGGAGGAGACGACCGGCAAGCAGTTCGGCAATCCGAAAAATCCCCTGCTCGTATCGGTGCGCAGCGGCGCGAGAACGTCGATGCCCGGAATGATGGACACCATCCTCAACCTGGGTTTGAACGATGAGGTCGTCGCGGGGCTTGCGGAAGCGACCGGCAATCCGCGGTTTGCTTACGACTCTTATCGTCGTTTCATTCAGATGTATTCCGATGTTGTGAAGGGACTTTCCAAATCGCGTTTTGAAGAAATCATTGATGAGATGAAAAAGGAACGCAACATTGAATTGGATACGGAGTTTTCCGAAGAAGATCTGAAAGAAATGGTCGCGAAGTTCAAAGCTTTTTATAAAGAGGAACTGAACGCAGATTTCCCGTCTGATCCGAAAGAGCAACTTCTCGGTTCAATTTACGCCGTTTTCAGATCCTGGAACAATCCCCGTGCAATTTATTATCGCAAAATCAACAACATCCCCTCGGAATGGGGAACCGCTGTCAACGTCCAAGAAATGGTTTACGGAAACATGGGAGACACTTCCGGAACCGGCGTTGCCTTCACCAGGAACCCGGCCACGGGCGAGAAGAAACTTTACGGCGAATATTTGATCAACGCCCAGGGTGAAGACGTTGTTGCCGGAGTCCGGACTCCGAGCCCCATTTCCACATTGGCTGAAGAGATGCCGGAAATATATACACAGTTCGAGGAACTTGCAAATAAATTGGAAAAACATTTCCGCGACATGCAGGACATCGAATTCACAATCGAAAATGGAAAACTTTTCATCCTGCAGACCAGAAGCGGTAAAAGAACCGCCCAAGCTGCGCTTCGCATTGCTGTGGAACTTGTGGAAGAGGGTATGATCACGAAGGAAGAAGCCCTGCTCTATGTGCAGCCCGAACAGTTGGATGATTTGCTGCACCCGCAGTTTGACCAGGCCGCTTTAAAAAAAGCGAAGCCGATTGGCACGGGTCTCCCCGCATCGCCGGGAGCAGCCAACGGTCATGTGGCATTCAACGTCGAACAGGTTGCGGAAATGCGCAAGGAAGGCAAGAAAGTCGTTCTTGTCAGACTTGAAACTTCTCCGGAAGACATTGAAGGGATGCATGCTTCCGAGGGCTTTCTGACCGCGAGGGGCGGAATGACTTCCCACGCTGCGGTCGTTGCCAGGGGCATGGGCAAATGTTGCGTTTCCGGTTTGAAGGAATTGGAAATCAATGAAGAAGAAGGATATGCGAAACTCGGAGGAGTCACGCTCCGCCAGGGAGATTGGATTTCTCTCGACGGCTCGACCGGCCATGTTTACGCAGAGGAAATTCCCACCGTTCCCGCAACCATCAGCGGACATTTCGAAACCTTCATGAATTGGTGCGACGATGTGCGCAGACTGAAGATTCGCACCAACGCGGACACTCCGAAGGACGCGAAACAGGCGCTCGCTTTCGGAGCCGAGGGCATCGGACTCTGCCGCACCGAGCACATGTTCTTTGAATCCACAAGGATCAAAGCCATGAGGGAAATGATTTTGGCGGATAACGAAGAACAGAGAAGGGAAGCGCTCAACAAACTCCTTCCGATGCAGAGAGGCGATTTCGAAGCACTGTTCGAAGCGATGGGCAATTTCCCCGTCACGATTCGTTATTTGGATCCGCCGTTGCATGAATTCCTGCCTACTCAGGAAGAAGCCATCAGTGAGATTGCGGAAGACATGGGCGTCGGGGTTGAGAAGATCAAGGCGAAGATTGCGGAACTCCACGAAGCGAACCCGATGATGGGTCACCGCGGATGCAGGCTCGCAATCTCTTATCCGGAACTTGCGGAAATGCAGACCAGGGCCGTTTTCGAGGCCTATGTCAATGTTAAAAAACGCAATCCGGAATATGATGCGGAACCTGAAATCATGATTCCTTTGGTCGGGGACGAAAAGGAATTGAAATATCTGAAAAAAGTCGTGGTCAGAACAGCCGATGAAATACTCCGCGAAAACAACATCGATGCGAACTACACGGTCGGGACGATGATTGAAATCCCGAGAGCGTGCGTGCGTGCGGACGAAATCGCAAAAGAAGCCGATTTCTTCAGTTTCGGAACCAATGACCTGACGCAGATGACGTTCGGTTTCAGCCGCGACGACGCCGGCAAATTTCTGAGCGATTATTATGAAAAAGGCATCTTCGAATCCGATCCTTTCAGAAGACTTGATCAGAAAGGTGTCGGCGTGCTTGTGGAAATGGCCGTTCAGAAAGGCCGTTCCGCAAAACCCAACCTGAAACTCGGCGTTTGCGGGGAGCACGGAGGCGAACCTTCTTCCGTCGAATTCTTCGACAGAGTAGGACTGGATTATGTTTCCTGCTCGCCCTACCGCGTTCCGATCGCGCGTCTCGCTGCCGCTCAGGCGGTTGTGAAAGCGAAGAAAAAATGATGAACAACAAGAACCATGGAATCCATGGTTCTTTTTTTTACGCAAAAGCTTATGGGTAATTGTAAATTACATCCTGGGAAGGAAGGCATATGATATATTGAGTTAAACGGCTCAGAAGGAGGGGATACCCATAGACTTTTTTGATGAATGCGAATGTGAACGCTGCCGTCACAGGAGGAGCCGTGAGGAGAGGGGGCCAAGGGGATTTCCCGGGCCACCGGGACCGCCCGGACCGAGGGGACCTGCCGGACCGCCCGGTCCCATGGGCCCGCAGGGACCCCAGGGTGAAATCGGACCTCCGGGACCGCCGGGGCCAAGCGGAGAACCGGGAGCGGGGGGCATCATACCGTTTTCTTCCGGAACCGAGATTTCAATTGGAACAAGGTCGGGCGGCGGGGCCGGATTTCCGGCCTTCATCGGCTTCGGCGCATCCTCTGTTTCCCAAAGTTTCTTGGAGAATCCGATAAATTTGGCGCAGGAAAACACTAATTTTGCTTTTCTGGTTCCGCGCGCCGGCAAACTCTCAGCTTTTTCCGCTCTCTTCAGTACCTCCGCGCCCCATAATTATGTTAATTCCACAGTGACGGTGTCTGCGCAAATTTTCCGCGGAAGCGCCGGCAACAATATTTTTCTCCCGCTTTCCCCGGCACTTGTGTTGCAGCCTAATTATTCGGGAATGGTTCCTGCAGGGAGCATCGTTTCTGCCTCGGTTGGAAATTTGAACATCGAAATCAATCCCAACGACCGCTTGCTGTTGGTTGTTTTTGCAAATGCCTGCGGAGAGGAAACGCAGATTAACTTGTGCGGTTTTGTCAGCGCAGGCCTGAACATAAAATAAAAAGCTATAT
>LFRY01000022.1 GCA_001512995.1 Acholeplasmatales bacterium DTU067 | reverse complement strand
TCATCCCCATCAATCGGAAATTCGGCTACTACATGAGGACGATCAATGACATCAGGTGGGGAAAGGACTATAGGATTTATTCGGTCGGGGATTTAATGGCCAAAGAATTTACCGGTTACGGAGAACAAACCGTCTTTTATTTCCGGGTACTGGGCAGAAGATTGGCTTTTTTCCAGTGTTTGGATAAGATTGTAAAATACTTGGAAATGGCTCTGGTATACGGTTTCGTTGCTTTCAGGACGATTAAGGAAAAGCTTTCGGTCAGCAGTTTCTCCCTGTACATTTCCACTTCCCTGAGTTTTTCAACCTCCTTTGCGAGATTGATTGAGGTCGGACTCAATCTCAGCCAGTCGATCACCCTGCTCGCGCCTTTTTTGGAACTGATTGAGTTACCGGAAACGGAAGAAGAAGGAGAGATCATTCTTGATGGGATTCGGGAGATCGAGTTCCGAAACGTGAGTTTTTCCTATCCCCGGAGCGAGCAAATCATCCTTGACAATGTCTCCTTCAAAATCAGGAAAGGTGAGAAAATCTCAATTGTCGGTTTGAACGGCGCCGGGAAAACGACCATGGTCAAGCTTTTATGCCGGCTTTACAAGCCTGATTCCGGTGAGATCCTGATCAACGGGATTCCGATCCATGAATATGATTATGATTCCTACATCTCTGAAATCAGCGCCGTTTTCCAGGATTACAAACTCTTCAGCTACACCCTCAAAGAAAACATTCTGAACGAGGACGGGGACGAAGAAGAAGCTTACCGGGTCGCCTGCAAGGTCGGGCTGAAGGAAAAAATCGATGCGCTGCCGGATGGAATCAACAGCCTTTATTCGAAGATTTACGACGAAAAGGGCATCGAACTCTCCGGCGGGGAAGCGCAAAAGGTCGCGATTGCCAGGGCATTATACAAAAACGCCTCGCTCGTGATTTTGGACGAACCCACTTCCGCTTTGGATCCGCTCGCGGAAGCGGAAATATACATGCATTTCAATGAACTCGTGCAGGAAAAAACGGCGATATACATTTCCCACAGAATGTCCTCTTCGGTTTTCTGCGATCGGATCATCGTCATTGATTCCGGAAAGATTGCTGCCATCGCGCCCCATGCGGAACTGATGAAGGATACGGAAGGGCTCTACTACCGCCTCTTCACCACGCAGGCCAAGAACTATCAGGAATGAATTGACAAAGATTCGGCCCCCTGCTATAATTTAAACGGGAGGATATATGAAATGTTCTGATTGCGGGGGAAAAATTCCCGCGGGCGCTAAGTATTGTTCGTACTGCGGCGCGGAGATAAAATCCGTTTTCGAGGAAAAGAGCATGGACGCTCCGAGCGCAGGTTTTGCGCTTCTGAGTTATTTAATTCCGCCCGCCGGTTTTGTTTTCTTCCTCGTTTGGAAGAAAAAATATCCTTTGAAAGCAAAGTATTCGGGAATCGGTGCCTTGATCGGCTTGATTGCCATGGCATTGCTGTTGGTGCCGTCCATGTATCGGCTCTGGAAATTATTTTTTTAGAAGAAAAAGCTAGCTTGCGCTAGCTTTTTTTGCTATTAGTTGTACAATGTTCAACAGCACTTCCGTGCATTTGTCCATCGCTTCGATGGAAATGCATTCGTAGCGCCCGTGGGCGTTCCATCCTCCGGTTCCCAAATTGGGGCAGAGCAGGCCGTTGTGGGTGAGCTGGGCGCCGTCGGTGCCGCCGCGGATGGGGATGATGAGGGGCTCCAGACCCGCCATCTTCGTCGCTTCAATCGCCACTTCCACAACCTCCATCCGTTCTTTGATCTTTTCTTTCATGTTGAAGTAAGTGTCGGTGATTTTGACCTCGACAGTGCCCTCGCCGTATTTATGGTTCAGGAAATCACGGGCTTTTATCAGGAATTCTTTCTGTTTGGAGAAGAGTTCCCAATCATGGTTCCTGACCAGATAATGCATTTTCGTCCCTTCCACATCGCCCCGGAGATTGTTCAGATGGTAAAAACCTTCGTAGTCGGATGTCGCTGCCGGGATCATTGTTGCGGGGAGCAGGGCATTGAATTCCATGGCGATCAAGAGACTGTTTTTCATGGTGTTTTTGGCCGTCCCCGGATGGATGTTGATGCCTTTGACGGTGACTTCGGCGCTTGCGGCATTGAAATTTTCATAATTGATCATGCCCTCTTTTCCGCCGTCGACGGTGTAGGCATAATCCGCGCCGCCCTTTCCGTAATCGAAAAAGAGCGGTCCTTCACCGATTTCTTCGTCGGGCGTGAAGATGAATTTCACTTCGCCATGCTTAATGCCGGAGTTTTTAACCAATGTTTCCGCCAACGTCATCACTTCCGCTATTCCCGCCTTGTCGTCGGCTCCGAGCAGGGTCGTGCCGTCGGTGACAATCAGGCTCTGGCCTTTCAGCGTTTCCAGAAACGGAAAGTCCGCGGTTTTCATGACGATGCCGAGTTCCCGGTTCAAAACGACGTCGCCGCCGTCATAGTTTTCGATGATGCGGGGCTTAACGTTTTCGCCGCTGAAATCCGGGGAAGTGTCGAGGTGGGCGATGAAAGCGATCGAGGGGATGTTTTCGGCATTTGCGGAAATGCGGGCGTAAACATAGCCCTTTTCATCCATTTCCGCCTCAATCCCCATGTTTTTAAATTCGTCCGCCAAAATTTTCCCGAGCACTTTTTGGCCGGGGCTGGATGGATGGTTGCCCGACTTGGGATCCGCCTTCGTGTCAATTTTTACATACTCCAAGAAACGTTCAAAAGTTTTCATGCTTACCTCCTGCATTTATTATAACAGAATCGGGACGCAAATAAACTGTTTTCATTCAAATTTGCGTATGTTATAATAGGTTCAGGAGGAGTTATGACTAATTCAAGGGATTTGGTATATTTGGCAGCCGACATCGCCGCCGCCAAAATGAAGCAGAGGATGCTTTCGGTCTTCATCGCTTCGCTCCTTGCCGGGCTCTTCATCGGGCTCGGATATTTGGGCTATCTCCATGTCGCGCGGGAAACGAACAAGTATTTTGCTTCCCTTGTTTTCGGCACGGGATTGGTATTGATCGTAATCGGTGGCGGCGAACTGTTTACGGGTAACTGCCTGATGACTTTAGGAGTATTTTTCCGCCGTTTCTCTTATTGGAGAATGACACTGTATTTACTCATGGTTTGGATCGGTAATTTCATCGGTGCGACTTCGTTGGTCGTTTTGCTTGAGTTGGGGGGCGCGGATCCGTCCCTTGGGACGATGGCCGTGCTGGTTTCAGAGGCAAAAATCGGACTCAGTTTTTCCGAAGCCTTCTTCCGCGGAGTTCTCTGCAACATTCTGGTGGCGATGGGTGTTTACATGACCTATGCTTCCGGAAGCGTGCCCGGCAAGATATTGGCGGCGGTGCTCCCGGTGTCGCTTTTCGTCATCTGCGGATTCGAGCATTGCGTTGCCAACATGTTCATCCTTCCCTACGGCTTCATCAAAAGCAGCGACATCTCGTTTTTGTCCCTGCTGAATAATTTAATCCCCGTCACGCTCGGGAATTTTGTCGGCGGGGGCATCATCATTCCCGGAGCCTATTATCTGATTTACAAAAGATAGGGGTGGTACGATTGCGAATTACCGAACATCCGCTCTTGGATTTCAAAAAAGATAGGAGGAGGATCGCTTTCACCTTTGAGGGACGCAACCTTTACGGGTATGAAGGCGACACAATCGCTTCCGCGCTCATCGCCAACGGCATCTGGAAGTTCAGGGAAAGCCTTACGGAAAAGCGGGCACGGGGCCTTTATTGCGCGATCGGCAATTGTTCTTCCTGCCACATGATCGTGGACGGGGAGGCGAATGTAAAAACATGCATTACGGCGCTCAAGGAAGGGATGGTTGTAAAAGTGCAGGGGGATAGGGGCAGATTATGAGAAGGAGTTTGGTTGTCGTGGGCGCCGGGCCGGCCGGGCTTTCCGCCGCTCTCGCCGCCGCGGAAGCCGGAGCGGAAGTGCTGCTGATCGACAGAAACGAACGGCCCGGAGGCCAGCTTGTAAAACAGACGCATCGCTTTTTCGGTTCGGAAAAAGAATATGCGATGACGCGGGGATACAGAATCGCGGAGATGCTTGCGGACGAGGCAAGGAATATGGGAATAGAATTTATGACCGCGACCGCTTTGGGGCTTTATCCCGACCGGGTTCTGACGGCATTGCACGGAGATGAATATATCAAAATCAAGGGGGATGCTTTCATCATCGCCACGGGCGCGAGCGAAAAATTCCTCGCCTTCGAAAACAATGACCTTCCCGGCATTTACGGAGCCGGAGCCGTCCAAACTCTGATGAATGTTTACGGGGTGATGCCGGGGAAGCGGGTTCTGATGGTCGGAAGCGGAAACATCGGTCTGATCGTGAGCTATCAGCTCCTGCAGGCGGGCGTGGAAGTTGTTGCGGTTCTGGAAGCCGCCCCGAAAATCGGCGGCTATCAGGTTCATGCCGCGAAGATTCTGCGCCTGGGCGTGCCGATCAAAACCTCCAGAACCATCAAAAAAGCGCTCGGAAAGGAGCGCGTCGAAGGCGCGGTCAGCATCGGACTTGATTCCGCCTGGAATGAAATTCCGGGCACGGAGGAAAACCACGACGTGGACGTGATCTGCATCGCCGTCGGTCTGAAGCCTTCGGGGGAGCTTGCGGAAATGGCAGGGGCAGAAATGCGCTACATTCCGGAACTTGGGGGCAAAGTCCCGGTGAGGAAGGGCTTTGCCACGAGCGTGCCTTGGATCTTTGTTTGCGGGGACGCTTCCGGAATCGAAGAAGCGAGCAGCGCGATTCTTGAAGGGAAGCTCGCGGGTCTCGAGGCTTCCGCTTTCTTAGGAAAATCCCATCCCCGGCGGGCGGAGCTTGAAATAGAATTGAATAAAGAATTGGAAACACTCCGCAGGGGTCCTTTCGGGGAGAAATACCGCCGCGGGCTCATGAAAATGGGGGGATATGATGTTTGAGGAAATGAAATCCTGCTATCCGGAAAAGATCGGGGAAAGGCCGCTCGCCGTCATTGAGTGTTTTGAGGAGATTCCCTGCAATCCCTGCAGCACCGCCTGCCCCTTCAAAGCGATTGAAATCGGGGAGGACATCAATCAACGCCCGAAAATCAACTGGGATCTTTGCGTGGGCTGCGGAATCTGCGTCTTTTCCTGCCCCGGGCAGGCAATCAAGCTCATCCAAAGAAAAGGAAACCGCTATCTTTTCAAAATCCCTTATGAATTGCTTCCCCGCCCCCAAAAGGGAGAAACTTGGCATGCGGTTGACAGAGGGGGAAGAATCATCGGCGTTGCCCTTATCGAAAACGTCATGGCGGCACAGGACCGGACCCTTCTGGTAACCGTCGGGGTCGAAGAAGGTTTGCTTTATGAGTTTGCGGGGATAAGGAGGAAGCATGGATAAGAGGAAGGTGTTCATCTGTAGGTGCGAGGATGTGACTTTGGACGCCCTCGAGCGGGCATTTTCGGAAGGGATCACTGATTTTGAGGAATTGAAAAGGATGCTCAGGATCGGCATGGGCGCCTGCCAGGGAATGACCTGCGGGGAGTTGCTGCAGCGGGAGCTCGCGAAGCATTTGGGAAAGAAACTTTCTGAAATAAAAACCGCAACCGTGCGGCCACCGCTCATGGGAGTGAAGCTTGATGCCATCAGGAGGGGAAAATGATTAAACACTTAATCATCGGCGCCGGCATCAGTGGCTGCAGTATCGCTTACAATTTGGCGGCGAAGGGAGAGTCCGGCATCCTCGTTTTAGACAAGAGCTATCTCACCTCGGGCTCGACGGGACGCTGCGGCGCAGGCGTGAGGCAGCAGTGGGGTACGGAGATGAATTGCCAGCTTGCAAAGGCGAGCATCGAATTTTTTGAGAAAGCGGCTGAGATTCTGGAATACCCCGGCGACATCGAGTTCAAGCAGGAAGGGTATCTGATTCTTGCGGTGACGGAAGCAGAGGACCGGGATTTTTCGGAAAACGTGAAATTGCAGAAGCGTTTGGGGATTCCCTCTGAAAAAATAACCAAGGAAGAAGCCTTGAAAATCGTTCCCCATTTAAACCCGGATGCCTTCATCAGCGCCACATTCTGCCCGACGGATGGGCATCTGAATCCTTTCAGAATGACGGACGCTTATTTCAGAAAAGCAAAACAATTGGGCGCGGAATTCTCTTTTCACGAAGAAGTGCAGGGCATTGATTTTATAAATAATCATTACCGGGTGCGGACTGACCGCAGGGTGATCGAAACCAAGAATCTGATCAACGCCGCCGGTCCCCAAGCCGGAGTGATCGGGGAAATGGTGGGGCTCAAGCTTCCCGTCCATACCGAGCGTCATGAGATTTTGGTCACGGAGCCCGTGGAAAGGATGCAGGGGCCGATGGTGATGTCCTTCGGAAAGAATCTTTATTGCCAGCAGGTTC
>LFRY01000046.1 GCA_001512995.1 Acholeplasmatales bacterium DTU067 | reverse complement strand
GAAATTGCGTCTTACAAATTTTGGCGCTTCGTGGGTGGAATAACGAATGATTAGCCGATACTTACCTGCCTCCGGAATATTCATATTCCATTCAACCCACTGTCCTGGATCATCGAAACCAACAAAGAATAGATCTCTAGAGTATCCTCCACGTGAGCGATCACCAGTCTGACCTACAGTTTTGCCTGTTGGTCCACCTTGAGCATCGGGAGCCCAACCTGATCGAACTACTACATTAGTCACTTCTGCTGACATGGCAACACTATAAACGCCTACCAACAAGACAATCACAAGCATTAAAAAGATGTGTTTACCTCTCATAAAAATCTCCCTTCATATTTGATACTTAATAAACAAGTCTATGCCAATGCTATACTCTTAGTAAAAATGTGCCTCAACCACCTCCTATTTCTCACTACTTTGCTAAGAACAATTATTAAAAAGTGTTCGCGATAATAACCTCAATATTTGATATTTCGACAAGTAAATAAATAATCCTTTTAAACAACTTATTACTCAACCTTCTCCAGGTCCGGGCGTTCAAGCCCATATTCCCGAAACAGCAACGGCACCCATTCGGCGCCGAAGTTGTATGTCAAGCTCCTCCCAGTCAGCGCCAAGTCCTGATATCTGTCGGCGATTCCAGCTCTGCCCCAGTCAACAAACCCACTGATGCCCCCGTTGTGGATAATCATATTCGGCAGGCAGTAATCGCCATGGGTAAAAACCAAATCCTCGGCTGCTGGTTTGGTGCGAAACAGCTCTGCCAGCAAGTCCTCGGCTGTCCTGCCTTGGCGGATGTCATCAAAGTCCTGCTCATCTACTAACCCTTTGGCAGTTCTATCTGCCGCCTCCTTCATTTTCACACTCAACCGTTGGTCAAATGGACAGCCGCTGATGTCAATACTGTGAATCATCCTCAACCCTTGAGCTAACAGCCGGATAAGTTCGGGCAAATCCTTCTCAAAAGCACGGTCACAGGCAGGAACCCCTGGGATTTCCGACATGAGCAGGAACTCATAATTTCCGTCACAGGCAAAGAACATAACCATTGGCACTGGCAGTTTTCCTTCCAACCACCGTAAAACCTCGGCTTCCCTGGCAAGGCTCTCACTTAGACCCAGGGGCATTATTTTCAGGTACTTGTTTGGTCCTTGCTCATCGAATAAGCGGTACATACGCCCCTGACTCGCCGAGCGTGATCCGCTGCCGGGAGCACTTCGAAACCTCGGGCATTAAACTTCCCGGAATCATGTCAAGAATCCATTCGCTTTCCATGGTTCACTGTCCACTTCCTTCGATTTCTTTTTTTGGCGGCCGATAACCCATAGAATCGGATGGCCATGCAAAGTCCTCATAGATTGTCGTACCCAGTGCTGAGTTATGAGGAAGTGTTTTATTCAGACAAACCAAATATCAAGAGGTGGTACAGGAAGGTTCGTTATACTACCCCTGTCCGACTGTTAACTAAACAAAAGGGCCGTCTAACTGGGATAGGTGACAGGTCACCGTCCCCTGTCACATTCCATGCTCGTATATCTCTCGGATGATCGATTCGATTTCTGCTTCTTGGATACTTACATCCTTGATTACATATTTCTTTCCCAGTGTGGTGATCAAGTCGATCGCTGTTCCCTGATCCCGCAGGAACCGGATCGATTTTTTCAGTCCTTCGTCTTTGATCACGGTGCCGTAAGGGAGCTCAATCTCCGGGTACTCTTCCCCGAATTCCACCACCATGGTCCGCTCCCGGCCGTAGCGGTGGCGGATTTCGTCAAAGTCTCCTTCGTAGACAATCTGTCCGTGATCGATGATGATCACTCGCGAACAAAGCTTTTCGATGTCCGCCATGTCGTGGCTGGTGATGATTAGGGTGACATTCCGCGATTTGTTGGTATTGATTAAAAACTGGCGGATTCTTTCCTTGGCCACCGCGTCCATGCCGATGGTTGGCTCGTCAAGGTATATAACTTCGGGATTGTGGAGCAGTGATACGGAGATTTCCGCCCGCATCCTCTGCCCTAGGCTCAGCTGCCGCACAGGGCGGCTCCAGAACTCCTCCAATTCCAGGAATTCCATGAACTCATCAAGATTCTGCTTGTATATCTTTTCCGGGATCCGGTACATAACCCGGTGGAGCTCAAACGATTCGTAGCACGGCAAATCCCACCATAGTTTAGTCCGCTGGCCGAAGACAACCGACACCTTCATGGCGTTCTCCTGCCGGTTCTTGTACGGTTCGATCCCATTCACCAACGCTTTGCCGCTTGTCGGCATCAGAATGCCGCTCAGCATCTTGATGGTGGTGGATTTCCCCGCGCCGTTGGGGCCAATCAGGCCAAGCATCTCACCCTGCTTCACTGTGAACGAAATGTCCCTGACAGCGTCCACATACCTGTAGTCACGACTGAACAGATTCTTGACCGCGCCGACAAAGCCCGTTTTGCCTTCCAGGACCCGGAATGTCTTTGACAAATTGACAACCTCGATCATTACACTGCCTCCTTGTCATCCTCCGCCGCTCTGGTACCATTCCAAACCTTTCGTGAACAGCCTTATGCCGATCTGCCCCAGCGCGATTTCCACAAGGGGTGAGATCAGAGGAAGGCTTGGATGAAACAGCTCGACCTGCTTGTCCAGCAGATACACCGCAGGATAGTAGTTTATCATCGCCGCCGGCACCACAAAGGTGAGGAACGCCTGGAGTTGTTTGGGATAAATGCCGATGGGGTATTGCGTCAAATCCATCAGCCAGCGGATGTTGCCGCCGATGGACCTCCCGCCGTGGATCATGCGGAAGTTCAAGGCGCCTCCAAATAGGAAGGTGAAGGCGTAGAAACTGATGCCCCCCAGTATAGTGAGAAGCAAGAAGCATACTTTGGGAAGGCTCCAATCAAACCCACTGGCATTAAGGGCAATGACCAGCACAACCGCGCTCATCAGCTGTTGAGAACTGTATGTCCAGGAGAAGTTGCGTGCAATCAGGTTGGCAAGCGGATGAATAGGCTGGACGAGGAAGTAGTCCAGGCTGCCCCTGACGATGTGTTGTTCCAGTTTCCCTGCGGAGTGGAAAAGAAAAGGTGCCGCCAGCGTATAAGAGAGCTGCAGAATAGCCCACAGCACAATCACTTCAGGGATGCTCCATGAGCCAATGCCTTTGAAGCGGTCAAGCACCATCCAGACAATGAGGTATTCAGAACCGTAGCTCAGCACTTTGATCCCCAACCAGATGAAGAAGCTCAACCGGTACTCCATCTGTGTGCGCAGGTTCATGTACGCCAGCCTGAAAACAGTTACGAAGTTGGCCATCCTCTACCCTCCTTGGACAACGAGCCTGTTGGTCGTCTTCTTCCACAGCATGAACTCCACGGTGACCAGGATTAAGATCCACACAACCATCGTAAGCAGCGCCTCCGGCAGTTCGCTCAAAGGTGTACGGCCCATATAGACAGAGATTGGTGTGTAAAACATCAGCTTGAACGGCGCCAGCTCTGCTATGGCTCTTAGCCATCCAGGATAAAGCCAAAAAGGCAGGTAGCGGCCGGATAGGAAACTTCTGATTGTGCTGACCAGCCAATCAATGTATTCCGCTTTCATCGTGTAAAACGCCACCAGGCCGATGATATAACTGGTGTAAAAAGAGATGATTAGACCACCAAGGGTAAGCAAAACAAAGCCGAGGAAATGGAGCAAGGATGGCGGTGGATTGACGCCGACAAAGAGCAGTGCGCCAGCGAGGAGTGGGGCAGACTGCAGCAGAAAGCTGGAAAAGGCTGAGCCGAGGTCGTTTAGGAGCATCTGCACACGGAAAGAAAGGGGCCGGATGAAATCAAAGACAATGTCGCCGCTGAGCAGACGGTCTTCGATGGCATAGGCGGCACCTGATCCTACAAAATTGCGGATTACACCCGCTAGCACCACATAGGTGATCATCTCGCTGGCAGTGGTGTCTGTGAAGGTACCAGCCCCGAGCAGAGCTTTCCATAGATAGACCTGCATCAGCAAGAACAGAAAGCTGAAGCCCAGGTTGATCCAGAATGAAGCCCGATAGACAAACCTTGTTTTGAGGAAATACAGGGTGAATGTGGTATAGGTGCGGAATGTCCCGATAACACCGGCCATTAGCTACCAATCCTTCCTGCAGAGGCGTATTTTTCCAGTATTTTACCATGGAAGAATGTATGAGTAAAGATCACCCCAAAGGGAAGGTGTGCAAAAAAGAAGGAACCTGTCCGGTACGCTGGACAGGTGCCTTTTCTTGCTGCGCTGGTTCTTATGTTATCGTCTCCCTTGGAATAGCGCAGCAGTGGGGCAAATTGCAGTTATCTCGATTACTTAATTAGACACAAAATTTAAAGCTCCTTCTCTCGATTTGTCATTTTTGCGACTTTTTTCGTTCCAAAATAGTTAATTGTTTGTTAAATCTGTGTCGCCTTACTACCCGTATATCCGCTGAACTTCGGCGAATTACCTCGGCAATATTAGCCTAAATTTCGAGCTCTTTTGATAATCCAATATTACTGCCGTCAAAAATGACCCCAAAGTCTATGTCGCTAAGTTGATGTAGTACTTGGTCTGGTAAGAACCGAATATGAGCACGGCTAGAATAGACGCTTCCGAGCCGAAATACGCCGCTAACTGATCAAGCTTATCCTCAATTCGCATCGGTTTCCTCATCATGCCACCACATTTCTGATCCTAATTGTAATGATCTTCTGTAGGAACTTTTAAAAACCTTCTCAGCCTGTAACCGCTGAGTTCTACGGTTCCAGCTGATCTCCCGCTCAAGAGCAAAGAACACGACTTGAACAGATTCATTCAAGTCAAGTTGACTTTGTGAGGTCAATTCTTTTATATTAACCTTGTAGGGTTAACTGTCAAATGGTAAAACATAACCTTAAGTCACCATTGCTAGGGACTGCTTACATTTAATGATACCACTGCGCCTGCATTTGATAAAGCTCATCTAGTTAGCCCCCTAATGGATTTGGAGAAAATCCTTTTATCTGTTACCATTCAAGGTAGGGGGAGATTTCTGGAATGTCTCCGTTGTCGCCAGGCGGCATAATATCTCACCGAATACCATCCACACTTGGAGAAGTAAAGCCCGGAAAACTGGTTCAACAAAGGGGAAGTCAACACTTTTCCGGACATTCCTTAAGCGACACCAACTAAAGGTAGCTCTTGGTACTGGTTTAACCATTCTAACGGGCTAAGATAACCTAAGCGTTTTTGGACAC
>LFRY01000070.1:2335-10857 GCA_001512995.1 Acholeplasmatales bacterium DTU067 | reverse complement strand
CCTCCTTTCAGCCAAATAATAACATAATCGCACCGCTTCTGCAATGCTTTTTTAGCGGAAAGAAGATATTTCTTCCTTAATCATTTCCACAAATTCCCGAACCGTGACAGTCACCGTCTCGGAACTGCCGTATCTTCTGTAAGTGAGGATGCCCTTTTCCACTTCCTTGTCGCCGATGACCAATTGATAGGGTATTTTCTGGGTCTGGGCTTCGCGGATCTTATACCCCAGTTTTTCGTCCCGGTCATCGATTTCGACCCTGAGGCCTTCCTTAAAGAATAAATCCTTCAGTTCTTGCACATGCGCAAGATGGAGTTCCTTGTTTACGGGTATCAATCTGATCTGCACGGGAGCAAGCCAAGTCGGAAAAGCGCCGCCGTAATGCTCGATGATGATGCCGATGAATCTCTCCATAGAACCGAAGATGGCCCGGTGGAGCATGATGGGGCGCTTCTTTTCGCCCTTTTCATCAATGTAGGTAATGTCGAATCTTTCGGGAAGATTCATGTCGAGCTGGATCGTTCCGCACTGCCAGAGCCTGTTCATCGAATCCCGGAGGATGAAATCAAGCTTCGGTCCATAGAAAGCGCCGTCCCCGGGATTGAGTTTGAATTCCTTGCCGGCTTTCCTGCAAGCATTGGCGAGGGCTTGCTCGGATTTTTCCCATGTCTCAACCGTGCCGATGTATTTGTCTTCCGGTCTGGTTGACAATTCAATGTGATAGCTGAGACCGAAAACGGAATAGACCTCATCAAAAAGTCGAATGAGTTCCACGACTTCATTTTCGAGCATTTCTTCAGTCACGTACAAATGGGCGTCGTCCTGCGTAAAGGACCGGACGCGGAAGAGACCGCTCAGGGCTCCGCTCGCTTCATGGCGGTGCACCAAACCGAGCTCGCCGATTTTCAGAGGCAAGTCACGGTAGGAGTGGAGCCGGTGTCGGTAAACAAGAATTCCGCCCGGACAATTCATCGGCTTGATCGCAAACTGGTGTTTGTCGATTTCGGAAACATACATGTTTTCTTTATAATTCTCCCAATGCCCGGAAATTTCCCACAAATCCCTGTTCAGCATAATCGGTGTCTGCACGAATAGGTAATTCTCGCGGGCATGAATGCCATACCAGTAATCTTCCAAGGTCTTTTTCAAAGTCAGACCCTTGGGCAGCCAAAAGGGAAAGCCGGGACCGTATTCGCTGATCATGAAGAGCCCGAGCTCGCGTCCGAGTTTGCGGTGGTCCCTTTCCGCTCTTTCCTTCAGAATTTCCAAATGCCGCTTCAAATCCTCTTCGCTGAAGAAACAGACTCCGTAAATTCTTTGTAATTGCTCATTGCTGGAATCGCCCCGCCAATAGGCACCGCTCACGCTCAAGAGTTTGAAATGCTTCAGGGGTTTGGTGTCGGGAAGATGGGGTCCCCGGCAGAGATCGGCAAAATTCCCGTGCCGGTATACCGTGATCGTTTCATCTTCGGGCAACTCGCCGATGATTTCCAGTTTGTATTTGTCAGCGGAGAAAATTCTCAAAGCTTCTTCTTTGGAAACTTCGGTGCGCTCAAATATTAAATTTTGAGAAGCAAGTTCGCGCATTTTTTCTTCAATTTTCGGTAAATCCTCATCCGAAAACTTTATCCCCTCACCGGGATTCACGTCATAATAGAATCCCTCTTCAATGGCCGGCCCGACGCCGAATTGCGCATCGGGATAAAGTTCTTTGACTGCGCTGGCAAGCAAGTGGCTGCAGGAATGGTTCAGCACATGGAAAGCTTCGGGATGCTCCCTTGTGATGATTTCGAGGCCGGAGTCGCCCGCCAGCGGACGTGTGAGGTCATAATCTTTCCCGTCAACCTTCGCAAACACCGCATTCTTTGCAAGCGAGGGCGAAATTGATTTTGCGATTGCAAGCGCGCTGCTTCCTTCCGGATATTCTTTAACGCTTCCGTCGATAAACTTAATCTTCATGCTTTCAACTCCTTTGCATTAAAAAAAAGCATCCTCGGCATAAGGACGCATCTTTACGTGGTACCACCTTATTTTCAAAGCGCAGGGGCTTTGACACTCTGTTCCTTAACGCGGAAAAACGGAAATCTCTTTCGAGTTCGACTCCGTGGTAGTAATCGCCGGGGCTTATCAGGCAGCTCTCACCATCCTGCCCTCGCTTTAAATAAGCTGGTCCGGCAACCGTGTCCACTTCACAGTCTTTAGTTTTTTTTGATATTATATAACAAACCTAAATAAACGTCAAGCCTTTTTCCCATAGGGGATTCCGGTTCTGTAATTTTTGTCAGTGAGCGCGACTTCGCTCATCATAAAACGAATCCGCTCGCAGATTCTGGCGCTTTTCACAAAATCAATTTTATCCCTTGCTTCGCTGAAATGGTTCTGCAACTCGGCAATGCTGAAATTGGAAGTCATGCAGACGGGAAGATTCTCATGCAAACGGTACTGGAGAATCGGCCCCAGAACTTCATCGCGAATGAAAGCGGAATTGCTTTCTGCGCCGACATCGTCCAGCATCAGCACATCCGAGTTTTTCAAATCCCTGATAATTTTTTCAAGCTCGCCAGTGGAGATCGAACTTTTCATGAACCGCGCGAGATCGGGATAATAGGCCATGAAAACTTTGACTCCCTTTTTGGAGAGATGCTTCGCAAGCGTCATCATCAAAAAGGTTTTACCCGTTCCGAAGGGGCCGTGGAAATAAATCCCCTTTACGAATTTCCCCTTTTCGTATTCGTTCAGAAACTTGTTTATTTTACTGAAAGCCAGCGCGCGGTTTTCGTTGAAAATCGGTTCCTGATTCAAAAATTCCTCGCTTTCGGGAAAATACCTCAAATCAAGATAGTCTTCATACTGTTCAAATTTGGGGCAGGGCACGGATTGAAGTTCCACTTTTCCGTCCCGATAAATTAGTTCGGTATGCACCCCGTTCGGATCGACATTGCACTTATCCGGGGAGCAGCCCGAAGCGAGTTTGTTGGTTTCTTTTTGGATGATGAATTTTCCGATGGCCATAATAACATCTTCGTCCTGCAAACCGTGCTTCGCGCAAAATTCCCTTATCGAGGCATCTTCAAAAAGCATCGCAATCAGTTTATTGATTTCTCCGTTCATCTTTCGCTCCTACAATAATTTCTTCGCTTCTTCAAGAACCTGTTCGATTTCATTATCCGACAAAGATTCGTCCTGCGGAAGCGAGCCCAATTGTTCCTCGTATTCGCCGTACCAATCAGGCAGCTTTACCTGCCGTTTTTTGCGTTCGTAAGTTTTCTTCCCGCGCTCCGGACCCTTGTTAATGTAATTAATCACGTCCTGGGGAGTTTTCAGGCCAGCCCGCGCCCAGGTGTTGGCGATTTTTTCAAAATAATTATAGCCCGGCAAAACTCCGTCCTTCTCATGGCTCACAAGCAGAAACATGATTTTGATCATGGTTTCGGAAAACTTGGTGTTGTTTAACAAATCTTCAAACAATTTCAGTTCGCTCACGGAAGGTTTCATCCCGCCGTTCAAATCCATCAGCAATTGTTCCGGCGTCATTTTTTCAAGCCTATCCAAAAACCTGTAAGTGGCGTCGTCGGTCATGCTGTTGATGAAAGCGTCGGGTTGTTTTGTTGAAAAAGAAGGGGAGGTTTTTTTGTTTTTCTTCTGATAATAAATCCGGGCGTTTTTGGAGATGTCTTCGTATTTTAAATCCTTGTCGACAGTAATCGTCTTCAGAATGACATCCTTCATCTCTTCTTCGTTCAATTGATAATTATAGCTGATGGTGAGGATGTGTTGTTTGAACTCTTCGTCATCGAGAATTTTTTCGTCGATGAAACCAGTGTCAAAATTCATCTTGAAAAATATGTAATCAAAATCCGGATTCTGGACCTGCACAGTTGCGCTTTTGAAATTGACGAGTTTCCGAAACAGATCGCCCACGGTGGAGTTTTCGATGGCATAGACTTCGTCAAAAGTCTTGGTCACTTCTTCATAACCGCGGAGCTGTGGGATTCTGATTTCTCCGGCAAGACGTTTCAACTCGACTTCGCCGATTTGGGATGCCAAAAAAGAAGAAAGCAAAGAGTTCTCAAGAAACCTCTCCCTCGGCAAGGGCGGATACAGCTGAAACAAATAACCCCTCTGTTCATGATGATAAGATCTTATCAGAGCCACGGCTTCAAGCTTTTCAAAAGCCTTCTTCAGCAAACCAGGACTCCCCAGATTGAGCATGTCCAAGAGTTTCTTAAAACTATGCTTTTCGTTTTCTTTCAAAGTTGAAAGCGCCGCATAGAGGCCGTAGCTGTCAATGCCGATGATCGGCATGTATAGCTGCGTGAGGGAGAGGAAACTTTCCCCGCACAAACTTTGTTTTGAGATTATTCTGAAATTATCATGAACAGTTCTCATCAGCTTCTCCTTTATTTATAGAGGCCTACTCCCTTGAACGGCAATTTTTGGTTGAGCATTTCATAGAGGCGCATGATAATCTTCCTTCCTGCTCCCATCGGCAACAGCTTATTCGTCGTGACCTTAAAATCGACCGCGGTTTCCGTGAGCGTCGGACTGATGACGGTGGCTATGCAGGAATATTTGGGCGTTTCGAAGAAAATTTCATTGTGAACGTCATTGACATCCCTAATTTTTGCATTCTCCGCCTTCGCAACATTCAAAACCTGCTCCATCGCGGCTTCATTCCGGCAGCGGTAATAACGCGTCCTCAGCTCCGGCAGGTAATGATTGTCGCTCGTTTCAAAATCATTTCTAAAATAATCGCTGAATCTCATCATTCACTCTCCTTAATATGTTCTCAATCTGTTCGTAAGTGGCGTCCAAACCGCCCTCGTTGTCGACAAGATAATCCGCGCGCTTTTTCTTTTCTTCAATGTCCATTTGCGCGGCAATCTTCGCTTCCGCAAACCCCGCATCGATTCCGTCCCTTTTTTTCAGCCTTTCGAGTTGGGTCTGTCTGCTTGTGTGGACTACCAATATTTTATCGCAGAAATGTTCCAATTTCGCTTCGAACAGGAGCGGAATTTCAATGAACAACAGACCCTCGGCTTTTTCAATCTCTCTTTTAAGGCATGCAATCACGCGCGGATGGACGATTCCATTCAGGATTTCCCGTTTTTCACGATTGTAAAAAATAAGTTCTCCAAGTTTCCGGCGGTCGATTTTTCCGTTTCTTAAAACTGAGGTCCCGAAGGCTCGCACGATTTCGGAAATGACCTCTTCCTTTTCAAGCTCCTCTTTCGCGAATGCATCCGCATTGAGCACCCGATAACCCCTTTCGGAAAGATATTTGGCGACCGCAGATTTTCCCGTTCCGATCGTTCCCGTGATTCCAATTATCATTTTTTTCATTTTTCCATTCTTTGGCACCGCTCGCAAAAATACGTGCCCCTGCCTCCGACTTTGATTTTCGTAATCCGCTCTCGACAATTAGGACAATTCTCCTTTGTATGCACCAGCAATTCGTTCTGAAAACGGCCGCTGATTTCGTGGGAGGAAAAGCTCTTAATCGTGGTCCCCCCCAAAGCAATCGCCTTTTTCAGAACCTCCCGCGCATGAAAAAGCACGGCCGCGACTCTTTCGAGGCTGAGTTTCTTCGTGCTCGTTTCGGGGTGAATTTTTGCCAGAAAGCACACTTCGTCCGCATAGATGTTGCCGAGTCCGCTCATGATTCTCTGATCAAGCAAAGTCGTTTTGATGGGTTTCGAAATCTTTTGGAATCGCTCATGGAGCATTTCCGGAGTCAATTCATCATCGAAAGGATCATGGCCGACTTTATTCAGAGGGGGCATGAGATAAATGCTTTCCAAATCATCGGTTTGAAAGAGATCCATCGTGCCGAATTTGCGGACATCGTGGTACCTGAGAGAGGAGCCGTCGGTGAAATGAAAGATGACGTGCTCGTGTTTGGCGGGCGGTTCGTCCTTTTTCAAAATGTATTTTCCTTCCATCCGCAGATGGGAAACAAGCACCGCGCCTTCAAGCATGAACAAAAGATACTTGCCCTTTCTCTTTAGATCGGAAATCGTCTGTCCCTGCAATGCGACCATGAAGTCATCGGGAGCGATGTTTCTGATTATTTTTTCGTAGACGATGCCCACGCGCTGAATCGTTTTTCCTAAAACATGGCGTTTTAAGTCACGCCTGACTGTTTCAACTTCCGGTAATTCTGGCATGGTCAAAACTTTTCATAATATACTTTTTCGGGTTCGAAGCGGTCTACGAAATGCAGGGCATTGGGATCTTTCGGATAGCCCAAAGTGATGACCGAGAAAACTTCCAGGTTATTGGGCGTTCCCAGGGCCTTGTTCACGAGTTCGGTTCTTTCGGTGTTCGGATACAATCCATGCCAACAGGTGCCGATGCCCAGTTCCGCCGCTTGGAGGAGCATGTTTTGGGTTGCGGAACTCAAATCCTGTTGCACAAAAAGCGGAGAAAGAAGGTTTTCCTTATCGAAAAAAGTGAAGATGGCTGCGGGAGCCTCATTCAGCCGCCTGAGGTTCGGCGCCGCTTCGGCAAGTCTTTCCAATTCCTTGCGATCCTGGACTACCAAGAAACGCCAAGGTCTCTGGTTCCTTGCGCTCGGGGCTTGCATGCCCGCCCGCAGAATTATTTCTATCTTTTCTTTTTCGATAGGATCGGGAAGATAATTTCTAACGCTTCTTCTTTTAAAAATCATATTCATGAAAAAACCCCTTTCTTTTTTATTTTGCTTCCGCCCAATTGCTGCCGTAACTCGTTTCCACAAACAACCTCACTTTCAGTTGCTGGGCGGATTCCATTTCTTCTCGCACAATTTTTTCCAGTTTATTTATTTCTTCTTGCGGACAATCAAAAATCAATTCGTCATGGACCTGAGCAATCATCAACGCCTTGAGACCTTCGTTTTTCAGGCGGCGACTGATGTTGACCATCGCGATTTTAATGATGTCGGCGGCGCTCCCCTGCATCGGCGCGTTCATTGCTGTTCTTTCGCCGAAATTTCTCAGATTGACATGCGGATGGTTGATTTCGGGAATGTAGCGCCTCCTCTTCAAAACGGTTTCCGTATAGCCCCGCTCGCGGGCGCTATTGACGGTGCCGTCAAGAAAAGCTTTCACACCCCGGTATGTGTCAAAATATTTGTTTATGTAAATGTTGGCTTCCAGTGGGCTGATGTTCAGGGATTCGCTCAATCCCCAAGCGCTCATTCCGTAGATGATTCCGAAATTGATCGCTTTTGCGGTTCTCCGCATGTCCTTCGTCACCGCTTCCGGTTCGACGTCATAAATCAGGGCAGCGGTTTGTTTATGAAAATCCACCGCGTGGTTAAAAGCCTCAATCATTTTTTCGTCACCGGAAAGATGCGCCAGAATGCGGAGTTCAATCTGCGAATAATCCGCGGTGAAAATCAAGCCCCCGGGAAAACGGGAAATGAAAATTTCCCTGATAACCTGCCCTTCCTCGGTGCGTACGGGAATGTTTTGAATGTTGGGATCGACCGAAGACAACCTCCCCGTCTGCGTCAGGGCCTGTTTATACAAGGGGTGGAGATAGGAATTCTCGTCGGCCGCTTCTTTCAGACCGTTGACATAAGTCGTTATCAGTTTATTGTAAGCGCGGTATTCAAGCACCAAGCGCGCGATTTTGAAATCAGGAGCCAACTTTTCCAAAACGGAAACGCTTGTGGAATAGCCGGTTTTGCTGCGTTTGCCGTGGGGAAGATGGAGTTTCTCAAACAGGATTTCTCCCAATTGTTTCGGAGAATTGAGATTGAATTCCTCCCCGGCAATATCGTAAATCTCCTCAGCAACGACTTCCGCCTTTTTTTCCAGTTCCCGGCCAATTGCCTCAAGGCGCTCCAAATCGACCAACAGCCCCGAAAATTCCATTTCCGCCAGAACTTCCGAAAGTTCCTGCTCGATTTCATACAGATGCGCCATTTCCAGGGAAAGCAATTCTTCCCGAACTCCTTTTTCCAGCCTCTTAAGCAATCCACATTTTTCAAGGCTGTACTTCGCATAAACATCGAGGGCGGGAACGGCCATCTTCTTGTTTGCCCCGTAGACATGTTCATAAAAGGGAAGTTCATTGGCGGTAAAATTATCAACGACCGCCTTCATGTCATCCGAGCCATAGGCAGGGTTCAGAAGATAGGCTGCGAGCATCAGATCAAAATCCGCCCCGCTGATCTCCAACCCTTCCTTTTTCAACACAAAGTATAATTTCTTATAATCAAAGGTTTTTTTCGAATGCTTGGGATTTGCCAGGAACGAATGCAGGGAGCGGTTTTTAAGCACGGCGGTTTTCGTAAAGAAATAGCTTTTCTCGCCGATAAGCATCCCCATTCCGAGCAATTCTCCGCGGAAATAATTATCTCCGAAAACCTCGACAACCAGATAAGCATCGGCATTCAGCTCCAACTCCCGGTCCCCGTCGATAATCTCGAAACTGATTGGTTTTTTGCTTTCTTTTTGGGGAAGGCGGCGCAGGAGCGAGTGGAATTCCACTTCCTGGAAAAATCCCGCAAGTTCTTCGTAATCATATTCTTC
>LFRY01000070.1:0-2212 GCA_001512995.1 Acholeplasmatales bacterium DTU067 | reverse complement strand
ATCCCTTTTATGCCGGGAAGATTGTCGGAAGGATCGCCGACCAGCCCCTTATAATCCGTCACCTGGTGCGGATGAAAACCGGCTTTTTCATAGAAATTTTCCAGATTGTATTCTTCAAGTTCCCTGACTCCTTTCTTTGTCAGGAAGACTTTGACTTTGCCGTTTACAAGCTGAAGAAGATCCTTGTCTCCGGTAATGATGTGGATTTCGTCGAAATCATCATATAATTTTTTTGCTACGGATGCAAGCAAATCATCGGCTTCATAATCCAAACTCTCATCACGATGAATCTTCATGATGTCAAGATATTTTTTTATGTAGGGGATTTGGACCCTTAGTTCGTCGGGAAGCTCCTTCCTTTTTGCCTTATATTCCGTATATTCCTGATGGCGGAAGGTTTGTTTTCCGGCATCAAAAGCAACAAAAGCATATTCGAGTTCGTCGAGTCGGGAAAGGAACATGTTACAGAAGCCATAGAGGGCGTTGGTATAAAGCCCGTTCGTGGTTTGCATCAACTCCCCGCGATATGCGGTCGCATAATAAGAACGGAACATCAATGAATTTCCGTCAATCAATGTCAGTGTTTTTTTGCCAGTCATAATGTCACCTAAATCTTACTTAATTTTACCACAAATTCAAAAAAAATGACATAGTAAAAACAAAATAAGCCGATAATAATACCATGAGAAAAAAACAGATTTTTTTTCTTGGCATCCTTGCGATCGCGATTTTGTTTCTTTTAGTTTCCCTCGCTTCCGAAAGGCAAAAAGAAAAAAAAATGGAAGAACTCGCCAGGTACCTCGACGAAGAGGAAGTTGCTTTCGCAATCGCCAACGGCATTTTTCTCGAAGACATCCAAGAATATTTGGAATATGAAAAATTCAATATATATTATTTCCGGTCTTACAAAAGATTAAAAGAAGATTACCGGCTTTCTGCGCTCGGAGCGATTAACCTCTTCCACAACCCCGATTTCTTTGCCTTTTATAAGGATCCCAAGCCCGCGCTTTTCTTGGAAACCCCGCTCGTGCTCGTCAACAAATGCCATTACCTGGAAATGGATTATGTTCCGAAAGACTTGGTGCTGATCGATCATTACGAACTTCCTCACTATGACAGATCCGGGGATGAAATCTACTTAAAAAGGGAAGCAATGGAGAATTTGAAACGCATGTTTGAAGAAGCAAAAGCGGAAAAACTTTCCTTGGTTGTCTATTCGGGATACAGGAGCTACAAAAAACAGGAATACCTCTATTATGAGGTTTACAACCAAGACGATTCGCTGAGCGCAAGACCCGGTTTCTCAGAACATCAAACGGGCTATGCCGTGGATTTGTCGACTGCTTCCGCCGGCCTCACCCATTATTTCGAAAACACGGATGAATTCAAATGGCTCCTGGAGAATGCCCACCGTTTTGGTTTCATTTTGAGATTTCCGAAAGGCAAGGAATGGGCAACGGGTTATGCGTACGAACCCTGGCATTTCCGCTATGTGGGGCGCCATGCGGAAGCAATGAAACTCCAAGGTTGGACCCTGGAAGAGTACATTCTGGCCAATTTTGAATTATAAAGCACTCATTTTCACGTTTATCATACAATAATTATAGAGGAGGGAGATTATGAATTACCGAGATCCTTATAATCAATATGCTTATGGAAGCCCCTATGAAAGCAACGAAAGAGTAGTGCCTTTCTTGACGGGCGTCGCTTTGGGTACAGCTATACCATATCGTCCTTTCTTCCCGCAGCAGTTTTTCTATCCCTATCCTTTTAGACCGTACCCAAGATTTTTCTTCCCGCGCAGAAGGCGCCGGCGCTTTTATTACTAAAAAGAGAGAGCACTCTCTTTTTTATTTTGGAAAAACATGCTATAATGGTCCCGAGGTGAAACCATGCACAAGACATTATATACCAAATACGGAGAAAACCTGAATGCAGGCCGGATTCTTCCTGAATATCCGCGCCCCCAATTCGCCCGGGATTCATATCTGAATCTGAACGGTTACTGGGATTATCGCATATCCAAAAACCCGGAAATTCCCGAATCCTACGACGGGCGAATACTTGTTCCCTTCCCCTTGGAATCCGCGCTTTCGGAGGTGACGCGGACCCTGCATGAGGACGAATATCTGATATATCACAGGGTTTTCAATCTTCCGGACAATTTCATTCGCGACCGCATTTATTTGCATTTCGGAGCCGTCGATCAGGA
>LFRY01000027.1 GCA_001512995.1 Acholeplasmatales bacterium DTU067 | reverse complement strand
TTTCTGATTATTTTTTTGTTTTTGTTGCTTGCGGGATGCGAGCAACCCGAAAAGTTTGAGCTTACTGATGGGATGATCCGCGAAAATTTGGTGGTTGTTGAAAGAGGGTTGGTTCCGAATAAAAACTTCACGCTCAGCAGCTTCGAAGATTATAATGTTTGGAATGAAAAGGGCGGACTCTTGTTGGTCAGGGATGAGGACTGGAATGACAGCTGCTGGTCTTTGTTCTCCGGCGATTTGCTCTTTCCGTTTGAAGAAGGAACAACGGTTTCCTTCATCGAACGGTATGTCAGATCCACGCCCGTGGTTTATGTCAGGACCATCAATGAGGATGGGGAAACCACTGTTTATGATTGTTTCGGCAGAGTGATAGTCGAAACCGACGTGTATACGATTGTAGACGTGGAACTGGATTATGAATTTGTTGATGGTGAGTACGAGTATTATGAAATCGTGCGGACGCTCTTGGAAGAGGATGAGTTGGAAGGTAAAACCAATCCGACAGAAAGAAAATTCCTTTTGGATCCCGAAAAAAAGACAAGGACGGAACTGAGTGACGAAGACTACGACCCCTTAATTAGAGAAAGCCAGGTGGATTTTGCATTATTCGGACTCGAAGGGTATACCGGAGTGTACGCGAGTAACGTCATTTATCTGTACGACGAAAACGGAGAGTTCATCAATCAAATCCCGCTTATTAGCATGGATTATGATGTTGGTGTTCCGATTAACGGTAAAGTCTTCATCCAAAAATCCTATTTGCTTGATGAAAAAAGCAAAGATTTCACCTATATCAAGGACGGAAAAAAATATCATCTCTCTACCTATACGATTGACCTTTTGACTGGAAAGAGAAAGAATCTGAAGGTCGACTATCTCATTCATGATTTAGAAACGTTTTTGAATGAAGAAGGCGTGGGCGTTTACGGTTACGGAGAAATCAGCAGGATAGGCGCTGATAATCTGCTCGGCTCTCCCTCATATGTCATCATTGATGATGCCGGTAGGATTTTGGAAGATTTTAAGCAGCTGGATTTAAAAAATCTCGTTATCCTTGCTGACAATCTGTATTATGACGACGATACCGATTTAGTTTATGACGGCAATTTGGAGCCCCTGTTTTATATCGATGGCTTTCCCAGTTTTGAGGGCACGGACAGTGTGATTCTCATTGACAACGGCAATTATTACGGAGCCGTCGATTATGCAGGTCAAACCGTCGTCCCCTTCGAATATTACAACCTTTCCGATTTTTATCAGGGAAGGGCCGTGGGAACGCATAAGGACGGAAAGAAATATTTCGTTGATTTGAATGCCGGAAGCAAGACCGAGATTGAAGATGAATTCGTTGAGATAGCGCCCGATTTGCTGTTCATGATCAGATATGAGGACCCAACCTATTACGGCCGTTTCGTTGACTACGGAAACAAAGAAATTCTTTCGGTCGAATATACAAATGTTGATGCTGTTTTCTTTTCGTACTTAACCACTCTTTACGGAAGATTTGCTTACACTGAATTTATAAACGGCACGGAAACAAAATATGTATTGATTGACATTACTTTAAAATAGAGGAGAAGTATGAACATGAGGAAACATTTCATTATAATTATCATCGTTTTGTTGTTTGCTCTTGCCGCTTGCTCTTCCAGAAAAAAATTCGAAATGACCAGCGAGCTGCTTTCCCAGAATCTTGGAGACTATGAGGATAAAAGACCGAGAAACGCAGTGTTCGTTTCCGATCTTTCCGATTACGAATATGTGAACACAAGTTATTTGAGCCTCGGCTTGCTGATTGTACGGGATGAGGATTTAAATGAAGGGGTTTGGTCGCTCTTCATTCAGGATTTCATTTCTCCTCCCGATTCTGACACGAGCTTCAGAATGATCAATGCTTTTCAGGCCCATTATGTCGAGTTGACCGATGAGGATGGCTTGATCACGGTTTATGATGTTTTCGGAAAAGTTGTTCTTCCCAAAGGTCCGTACTCTAATGTCGACATCGAAATTGAAACGAGAATTGAGGACGGGGAAGAAAAATGCTATGAAATCGTGAGTTATTATCGTGAAACCGAGGACGGAAGTTATGTTTACGAAACAAAGAAATTCCTTCTCAACACCGATTTAAAATCCAGAACCGAAGCTGAGGATGAGGAAGAAGGGGGCGTTTTGCTTCCCGATGAATCAGACTTGGCTGTATTTGGTCTGGAAGATTATCGCATTAAAGGATTCGGAACTCATCTTTCCGTCTACAAGGGCGATGAACTGGCATATCACCTCCAGCTTGACAATCCGGATGCGGTTTTGGTTGCTGACGGGAAATTGTTGGTTCAAAAGAGCCATCTGCTCGATAACCTGTCGGAGGAATATTCATATCTGAGCGGCGGAAACAAATATTATTTGGAAACTTACATGGTTGATTTGCGCTCCGGGAAAGAGAAAAATTTGAAGCTTGATTATGTGATTAATTCCGTAACCCCCTTCTACGATGCCGAGGGAGTGTACAAATACGGATATGCTACGATTTCGGAGATAATCGAAAGAAATCGTTCCCTTTCGCCAAAAATGGTGTTAATTGATGCGAACGGGAAAATTCTCACCGAGTTCGGTTTTAACATCCTTGCATTAAAAAAACTCAGCCCCACCCGCTTCTATAATCCGATCTCCTCATATGTTTACAATGAAAAACTGCTTCCCGAATTCGGCTTCAAAAGCATGCCGTATTTCATCGAGTCAGAGACGGCTTTCCTCGTGTCTGACGACAAATACGGAGTTGTCGGAGCCGATGGTGAAATTCTTGTCTCCTTCAAATACGACTACATCTACAATTCATTCCTGGACGGCAAAACTTTGGCCAGGGATGAGGAATTAAAATATTGCGTCATTGGTTTGGACGGCTCAAAAAGAATAATTGACGAAACGGTTTCACTCATCTCCAGGGGTCTGATTCTTAACGTCATCGAGATTGAAGAATATTCCCTTTATGAGTACAGGATTTTGGATTACAATCTGACCAGAAAAGCCACCATCGAAGCTTCCTTCTTTAATGCAAATCCCTTCTGGTCCACCT
This sequence comes from Acholeplasmatales bacterium DTU067, assembly GCA_001512995.1. Taxonomy (GTDB): domain Bacteria; phylum Bacillota_I; class Bacilli_A; order ML615J-28; family CAG-698; genus DTU067. The sequence goes on along the minus strand of LFRY01000027.1, from coordinate 138 downwards.
CCAACGTTTACGGAAACTATTTCTACGCCAGCTTTGACAGTACTTATGTTCTCATTGACAGAACTGCAGAGTGAGAGGCCCCATGTGCGACACATTGTATAAAAGAACCGAGAGCGGTTATATTTTTGGAAAAAACAG
>LFRY01000084.1:3310-3484 GCA_001512995.1 Acholeplasmatales bacterium DTU067 | reverse complement strand
TAGAACTCTTGACATAAATTTATCAACAATATTTTTGACAGGGACGCTTCAAAGACGAAATTTAAATATATTTAATATATAAATACAAGACCACGCTGAGAAAAACAAGGACGAAAGCATAAACCGGTCCCTTAAGAAATCTCATTCAAAGTCTCCTTTCATGCTTATCTATGA
>LFRY01000084.1:0-3194 GCA_001512995.1 Acholeplasmatales bacterium DTU067 | reverse complement strand
CTTGATGACCAAGCCTAAAATAAAAATGGCGGAGGAGAGGGGATTTGAACCCCTGCGCCGTTTGCACGACCTACCGGTTTTCGAGACCAGCCCCTTCAGCCGCTTGGGTACTCCTCCATAATTACGCTCAATTATTATAACATAATCTTTCCCTTTTGTAAATTGTTTTTTCATCATTCCCCTTCTTCACAAAGTTCCTTCGTTTTGGTATAATCAATTCAAGAAAGAAGGTAGTGAGATGCATAGTTTCAGAAACGATTACAGCGAACTGGCACACCCGGAAATCCTAAAATTAATCAATCAGTTTTCCGACGAACAAAACATCGGCTACGGACTTGATAAGCATTCCGAGCGGGCAAGAAACCTCATTCATAGAGAAATCAATAACAATGACGCCGACATCCATTTTTTGGTCGGCGGCACAAATTGCAACAAAACCGCAATCGCCCATTCTCTGAAACCATATGAAGCGGTTATTTCCGTCAAAAGCGGACACATCAATGTCCATGAAGCGGGAGCGATCGAAGCTTCCGGCCATAAGATTCTCACCGTCCCGGGCGAAGGCGGAAAAATAACGGTTGAAGAAATCGAGTATGTCTATGCCCAGCACAGGGACGAGCACATGGTCGTGCCGCGGATGGTTTATATCTCCAATTCGACCGAAATCGGAACAATTTATAAAAAAGCGGAATTAAAAGCCATTTATGAAAAATGCCAAGAACTCGGTCTCTACCTTTTTATTGACGGGGCCCGGCTCGGAGTCGCTCTGACCGCGGAAGAAAATGACTTGACGCTGGCGGATGTCGCGCGCCTTTCCGACCTCTTTTACATCGGCGGAACAAAAAACGGCGCCATGCTCGGGGAAGCACTGGTCATCGTCAATCCCGCCATAAAAAAGAACTTACGGAATACCCTCAAACAGAACGGCGGAATGCTGGCGAAGGGATATCTGATCGGGCTTCAGTTCGAGGCTTTGTTTGCGGATGATCTCTTTTTTAAGCTCGCCGCCCATGCCAACAAAATGGCCCTCGCTTTGAAGGCAGGCCTCAAGAGACTGAACGTCGAGTTTGCTTATGATTCCCCAACGAACCAGCAATTCATCGTCCTTGAAAATAGAATTGTACAAAAGCTATTAGAAAAATATGATTTTGAAATCTGGGAAGAGGGGAAAGAGAAAACGACGATCAGGCTCGTCACTTCCTGGGCCACGAAACAGGAAGCGGTCGCGGATTTCATAAATGATTTGGAAAAATTGATTTAATACAAAGCAAAAAGCCAAGGAAACTTGGCTTTTTTGCTTTACATTTTTAAAATGATTTCATTCTTGTCTTTTAGGATGCCGTCGGGTATGAGGACGCCGCTCCTTCTGTATTTCCTTAAGTTGGTGTTGCGGGGGATTTCTTTGCCGTTCACGATTGCGGCTTCGGCGCCGGCTTCGTCGGTTATTTCATAAGTGATGTTCAGTTCATGGTTTTTGTATCTGAAAGACAGTTTCAGTCCGTCCAGGGATTTCGGCAGCACCGGATCGATGTACAATTGATTGTCGAGGAAATTTATTCCGAGAAAGGAGCAGATGAGCTGCCTGAGATAGATGCCGGGGCCGCTCGAATACAGGCGCCAGCCCCCTTTGACGGCCACGTCTCCGGTTCTGAGTTTTTCGAATTCGCGGTCCGCCTGATAGCGGGTCAGGAAAGCGCCGTCGGAGCTAGAAAAATAGACATTGCTTTGGCGGGGAAGCGCGTTTTTTACATTCTCCCTGATCAGAATCGGATTTACCACTTTCAGCCCCTGGTAGAGCTTTTCTGCCGCGCCGATCTTTGCCATCGCTTCCAGATAACGGATGTGGGCATGGACATACAATAAGCCGATTTCCCGTCCGAAATTGGTCGCAGTTTCCGCCCTGACGAAGGTTTTCGGAAGGCCACCCCGGTATTTGACGGTCCTGTCCATCAGGCGGACACCGTCAGGATGGAGGAGATGCTGATTGATGATCTCCAGGTAGGATTCGATGCATTCTTCCGGAAAGATCTCGGAAATGATGCCGCGGCTGAACGAAAGCAAGCGGTATTTGATTCCGGTCATCGAATCGCTCGGATGGACGATGTGCCGCACTCCCTCCCCGTCCATTTGTACAAAACCCGCGGGGATGCCGTCCTTAAGGAAGTATTTGCAATAATCCTTTTTGATGTTTTCCACCAATTCCCTGAGGTCCTCTTCCTCATCGCAGGAAAAGAGAAAAGTTTCCAAAGCTTCAATGGTGAGAGCGACCGTCCAGGAACTGGCCATCGTCGTCCTCAGTTCGTCCCGCACCGGCTGCAGCGTGTCGTCCCAATCCCCTCCCCCGTAACCGGAAAGATGAGTTCCGGGGATGAAATTGGCTTTGATCGTTCCCAGTTGTCTTTTTACATGCCCCCGGATGCTTTCCGGATGGACTCTTTCCCCGGTCAGGGTCGTGTAGGGAATTACTTCTTTCAGAATTTCCCTGTCGCCGGTATGGAGCATGTAGTTTGCGAGAAGATAGAGGGGCCAGACGATGATGTCGCCATGGCTGCTGTCCGCCTGGATGTGGCGGAAAGCGTCGAACATGAACCACTGCGGCCAATCGCCGGTCTCATGGAACTGCCTTTCGTATACTTTCAGAATGATTTTTTTAATCAGGTCGAAGCGCCCGAACGCCGTGAAGAGTTCCGCGGGCCCCTGGCAGACGTCCCGCGTGCCCCAGGCGCCGCCCCCGTATTGCTCAAGGCCGTGGGGCATGGCAAAATGGATCAGGGCATTGTGAAGATACCAGGGAACGAGAATGTTGAATTTTTCAATTTCCCTGCTTGCCTTATTTTCCGGATCCATTTCCAACCTGAACCCGCCGGTGTTTTCCCGATGCAAGGCAAGGTATTCTTCCTTCATTTCCTTGATGGGTTTGGCTGCCGGTTTTTGTGCGGTTGTCAGGCCGAAAATCGTGCAGGAAAATTTGCTCGCGCCCTCAATTTCAACGCAGAGCAGGGGGTGCCTCCTTGTTTTTCCGTCCTCAAAAAAGACTTCGTCACCGGAATAGCGCCATTCCCCGTCGGTTGCAATCTCCATCCGGAAACGGTATTCGGGATGGCGGCTTCCCGCCATTGTGCTTTCGTCGAAAGTATGAGTATATTATGATAATTTCATATTAAGTTATATTATGATTATTTCATTACTAAATA
>LFRY01000075.1 GCA_001512995.1 Acholeplasmatales bacterium DTU067 | reverse complement strand
TTAATCAGGTTTTGTCTGATTTCCTTAGCTTTTGTTTTTCTTTCTCTCATTTCTTGTGATAAATCTTAAATTTGAGCGCACTAAAAAAGTGTTTTAAGATAATTCTTAAAAAACTATTGGATAACTCTATATTTCCTATTATGGAATTTGCTTATATTCATTCCTATTGCTACTAATATAGCTTCAAGTCTTGCTTTTGCTTTACTGCGACGGCTAAATCTTCTATACCTCATATTTTCTTTCATCATTCCGAAAGCGCCCTCTACCTGTATGGAACGATTTACTCTTAACTTTATTCCTTCTTCACTTTCCAAATTGTTTCTTACTATTTGTTTGTAGGTTTCGAATTCTTCGTTAACAGAAATTGTCCTTCCTGTTTTTGAGGTCGTACATTTTTCTCTTAAAGGACAGACGTCGCATTCGAAACATTTATAAACTTTATTATATACGTTCTCATAAACGCTGTTTTTCATTTTTTTGTCATATACATATACTAGTTTTTTATTGTTCGGACAGATGTAATTTCCTTCTTCGTCCTTTTTGAAATTATATTTATTAAACGGATTGTTTTTATATTTTTTTTCTTTTTCCTTTGAAAACATTGAGTATTTTTGGAATAGCTCGATGTTGTTTTCCATACAAAACCTATAATTATCAAAGCTACCATATCCGGCATCTGCTACAGGATATTTAGGGTAAAAACCATACAAACTATCAAAATGATTTAAAAACGGGATAAAAGTAGAAAAATCGGCTCTGTCCTGATACAATTCAATGGCCATAGCATATCCATTAGCTATTGCAATTTGCATATTATATCCAGCCTTAAGCTGACCGTTTCTCATATAATCGTCCTTCATTCTCATGAAGGTCGCATCATGGTCCGTTTTTGAATAACTATTTCTGTTTTCTCCTATTATTTTTAAATGCTTGGAGTATTCAAGCATTTTATTATGATATTCTTCAAATGCATCAAATAACCTTTGGACTTCATCTTTTCTTTTACCTTTTCCATAAACTAAAGGTATTCCTTCTTTATCAATTATTGAGGTTAAGACAATCACAATATCCAAGAGTTCGGACGTATCATAATACTCCTTATTTTCAATAACTGGATAATCATATTTAGATAATAATTCATTTAACTTAGGTAATATTTTTTTAATTTTTAAGATAAGTTTATCTCTATATTTTAAAACAGCCTTTTTCCAAACAAAAGTATACTTATTAGCATAAGCTTCAAGTTTGGTTCCGTCAATATATACAATATTAGGATCCACTTCCTGATCGTATTCCATTATCTTTTTATTTATTTCAACTAACACATCATCAATATTAGCAACTAGACTATTAATCGTATTATTGATTGTTGTATGAGACGGTGGATCAATTCCATCAAGCAAAAACATAAATCTAGTATCATGCCTACACAAAGATTCAATATCCCTTGTGCTTCTTATTCCGATAGAGAAAGCAAACAAAATTGCTTTTAAAATGTTGGCTCTAGATTTTTTCTTTCTTCCTCTGGTTTCAGTATTATAAATATCTTTTTTAAAAAAGAATTTATTAAAATCAATGTCTTTAACCAGGTTATTGAAAGTGATGACTTCATCATCAGCTTTAAAAATAACTTCTAAATTTAGTGGTAATTGGATTTGAGTTGTGATATAATTAGATTGTGTTAGATTTAACATAAAATAAGCCTCTCTTGGTTAATATTTATATACAAACTTGGCTGAATGTATATATATCTATTATACCATAGGAGGCCTTATTTTTATATAATTAAATAGACGTATAAAAAGGTGAAACCAAGAAAAGAATCTTAAGTGCTTCACCTTTTATTTTGGGCTAGTTTATTTCTTTACAGCCCCTTTCTTTATTGCCAAGTCGTTCCGCAATCCCCGTCGTCCAGGACATTCAAATTCCCTGCGCCGTTGCCCGGCTGCAAGAC